>NZ_JBSHCR010000047.1:0-33242 GCF_053615895.1 Isoptericola sp. NPDC055881 | reverse complement strand
AACTACCTCGGCACGGTGCGTGCTACCTCGGCAGTGTGGGTGCTACCTCGGCACGGTGGGTGCTACCTCGGCACGGTGGGTGCTACCTCGGCACGGTGGGTGCTACCTCGGCAGTGGGGGTGCTACCTCGGCGAGCCGGTGTCCTCGACGACGCGGCCGCCGTCGAGCACGAGGCGCCGGCCGCGGAGCCGCCCGCGCATGGTGCGGTCGTGCGAGACGAGCACGAGGGTGCCGGCGAACGCGGCGAGCGCCGACTCCAGCTCTTCGACGAGCGCCGGGGCGAGGTGGTTGGTCGGCTCGTCGACGAGCAGCACGTCGGTGGTGGTCGTGACGACGCGGGCGAGCTCGAGCCGCGACCGCTGGCCCTGGGACAGCTCGGCGATCGGGCGCGGCAGGTCCTCCGGGCGGAACAGGCCAGTGCCGAGGAGGGCCTCGGCGTGCTCCTCCAGGTCGCCTGGGCGGCCGGCGGCGAAGCCGTGCAGCACGGTGCGCGTGTCGCGCGACGTCAGCGTCCCCACCTGGCGCAGGTGCCCGACGACGCCCGAGACGCGCGCCGCGCCGGCGTCCGGCGCGAGCTCGCCCGCGACCACCGCCAGCAGGGTGCTCTTGCCCGCGCCGTTGGCCCCGGTCACCAGCACGTGCTCGCCGTGACCCACCACGAGCTGGGGCACCGCGAGACGCGGCACGCCGCCGCGCCCGTGCACGACGACGTCGGCGAGGCCGATCGCGGGCGCACCGTCGGCCTCGGCGTCGACCGCCGCCGTGGCGACGTCCGTCCGGAACTCGGCACGGTCCGCGGGCCGCTCGGCCGGATCCGCGGTGAGGCGTCGCACCTGCTCCTTGGCGCGCCGGATGCGGCCGGTGGCCCCGTGGGTGCGTGACCGGGACCGGAAGGCGCCCGACCCGAACGACGCCATCGGCAGCTTGCGGGGGATCTGCTCCATCGCCTCCGCGTTCGTGTCGACGACGCGCTGCTGGCGGTCCACGTCCGCGCGCCACCGCTCCCACGCGAGCCGGGCCCGTTCGCGCTCGGTCTCCTTCGCGGCCAGGTAGCCCGACCATCCCGCGCCGTACCGGCGTGCGCGGCCGCCGTCGACCTCGACCAGCGTCGTCGTGAGGTCCGCCAGGAAGGCCCGGTCATGGGTGACGGCGACGACCGTCCCGTCGTGGTCGCGCAGCCGGCCGGTGAGCCAGTCGAGCGCGTCGTCGTCGAGGTCGTTGGTGGGCTCGTCGAGCAGCAGGAGCTCCGGGTCGGCCGCGAGCGTCGCCGCCAGCGCGAGCCGGGAGCGCTCGCCGCCGGAGAGCGAGCCGAGCGGGCGCGCGCGGTCCAGGTGGGGGAGCCCGAGCCGGTGCAGCGCGACGTCGACCCTGCGGTCGGCGCCGCGCCCGTCGCGGGCGTCGAAGCGTGCGGTGAGGTCCGCGTACCGGCGCAGCGCGTCGTTCAGGTCGGCGCCGTCGAGCGCGCCGAGCCGGTCCTCGAGGGCGGCGACCTCCGCCGCGAGGGCGCGCACGTCCGCCAGCACGTGGTCGATGGCCTCGGCGACGGTGCTCGACGGCGGCAGGTCGAGCGACTGCGGCAGGTAGCCGGTGCCGCCCGGCGCGCGCACCGTGCGGGTGCCGTTCTGCGGGAGGAGCGTGCCCGCGACGACGGCGAGGAGCGTGCTCTTGCCGGAGCCGTTGTCGCCGACCACGCCGACGCGCTCGCCGGGGGAGACCGTCAGGGAGAGGCGGTCGAGCACCACGCGGTCGGCGTAGCGCAGGGTGATGTCGGTGAGGGTGAGCTGTGACGGGTCCACGGGGGACTCCTTCCCGGAGCGGAGGTTCGACGCGGCGGCGCGGGACTGCTCACAGGGATCTCATCGCCGTGCACCTTACGTCCCGGTGCCGGGACGCACCAGGTGATTGTGGTGAGCGGTCGGGCGGTGCTACCAGGAGAGGGCGACCGGCCCCAGCAGCCCCGACGGCCGGCGGTCGCCCTCGTAGTAGTTCGCGGCGCTGTTGCTCACCAGCACCTCCAGGGTGCGGCGGCCGGGGCGCAGCACTCCCGGTGCCAGGGCGAGCACGTGCGGGGCGGTCAGCGCGTGCCCGACGACGACGCCGTCCACGCTCACCGTCGCCGCGTCACCCACCGTCCCGAGGTCCAGGCGCGCCGCGCCCACGCCTTCCGGCACGTCCACCTCGGCCGTGTAGCGCACCGACCCGGAGAACCGCCGCAGGGCCGGCTCGCGAGCCCAGTCGCCCAGGCCCAGCACGGTCGGGACCGCCGCGCCGTCGTCGTCCTGGATCGCGGCCAGGTCGCCGACCACCCGCGCCACGACGCCGCGCCAGCCGGAGACCTCGACGTGGTGGCCCTCGGTCGGCGCGGACGTCGCGGCCGTCGCCACGGGGCGCCCGGCGGCGCGCACGAGCGCGAGCGTCCGGCGCCGCTCCAGCACCAGCACGACCCGCCCGTCGTCGTCCCGCTCGACGGCGCGACGTGCGTCCGTGAACGGGTCCCACCAGCACGCGTCGTCCGGCAGCGGCGGGAGCCGCAACGCGGTGCGCACCGGCTCCTCGCCCTCGTGGAAGAAGACGTAGCCCGCGCCCCCGCCGAGCACCACCGCCCGCAGGTCCGGCGCCGCGGGCGCGGCGTCCACGACCGGCACGCCCGCCGCGCACAGCCGGGCCTTGAGGGCGACGACCCCCGGCACGCCGTCGGCCGGGTCCACCAGCACGGCGTACCCCGCCGCGACGTCCGGGTCGTCGCGGTCCACATAGCCGAAGTCGAGCTGTGCCTCCAGCAGCGCCCGCACCACCGGCCCCGACGGCACCGCGTCCGGCCGGCTCAGCACCCCCACCGACCACACGGGCGGCGCGGCGGCGAGCAGCTCCGCCACCCGCCGCACATACCCGACCAGCGGCGGCAGGTGCGGCCACCACGAGTTCCACCGGCCCAGGTCGGGCTCGCTCTCGAACGCCCGCGCGCCGCGCACGGACGCGAAGAACGCGTGCAGCACGGGCGTCGTCACGCCGCGGCTCAGGTACCAGTCGAGCAGCCAGCGGGCCTCGTCCAGGCTCAGCCGCCACCCGTACGCGCCGAGCACCTCCGTCACCGCCGGCGCCCCGCCGCGCGCCCGCGCGGCGCTCGCGGCGACCTTCGGTGCGGTGCTCTCCGGCCCCTCCAGCGCCGAGCCGTCGCCCGGCAGCACCCACCGCCACACCGTGTCCTGCCCGGGCCAGTCCATGCGCGCCGCGGTGCCCAGGTCGTCCGGCTCCGCCGGGTGCCCGGTCAGCGCGATGCCGTGCCGGGCGCACCACGCAGCCTGCGCGTCGTAGTACGCGCGGTGCAGCCGCGCCCGCACGGCGTCGTCGTAGGCGCGCACGAACCCCGTCGCGCCGGGGTCGGTGCCGCCCGGGCGCGTCTCCTCGCCGCCGTCCCACAGCGCGGGCAGGCGGCGCAGCACGTCCGCGACGTCGACGCCGAGCGCTGCCGCGACCTCCGACTCCAGCCCGGGCGTGTACGGGCGGGCGAGGGGCCGGTGCCCGCGGCCCAGCAGGAAGGGCTCGTCGGTGAACATCGCCACGACCGTCGTGCCCAGGTGCTCGCCCAGCGCGGCGGCGTACG
The DNA here is from genome assembly GCF_053615895.1 of Isoptericola sp. NPDC055881. Lineage (NCBI taxonomy): Bacteria > Bacillati > Actinomycetota > Actinomycetes > Micrococcales > Promicromonosporaceae > Isoptericola > Isoptericola sp. NPDC055881. The sequence continues at coordinate 29,638 of NZ_JBSHCR010000047.1, read as the reverse complement.
CGTCGTGGGTCAGCTCGAGGAACGCGGCGACGGCGCCCGGGTGCAGCAGGTCCGCGGCGGCGGGCGCCAGCGCGGACCCGTCGTCCTGCTCGGCGTGCGCGCCGCGGATCGTGCCGCCGCTCGCCGCGTCGAAGACTGCCGTCACCGTCCAGGCGCCCGGCAGCAGGTCGAGCCGCACCAGCCCTGGGGCGCGCACCGGCAGCAGCACGCCCGCGCCGTCTCGCGTGACGTCGCGCCCTTCCTCCGGGTCGCGGCGCGCGACGACGGCCAGCAGCCGCGCGTCCAGGTCGCGGCCCAGCGCGGGGCGCCAGTAGTCGGCCTCGCCACCGCCGACCTCGCCACCGCTGGCCTCGCCACCGCCGTCCGGGACGACGACGTCGTGGGTCACCGGCACCAGGCAGCGGGCGGCGAACGCCGGGTCGCGCGCCACCACGGCACCGTTCGCCGAGCCGGACGGGTACGACGCCTCGTCGTAGAGGATCACCGCCAGCCCGAGGCGCGCGCACTCGTCCACCGCCACGCGCACCAGGCGCAGGTACTCCGGGGTCAGGTACCCGACCCGGCGGCTCAGCCCCACCCGCGCGCTGAGCGTCACCCCGACGAAGCCCGCCCCGGCGAGCTCGCCCAGCTGTGCCCGCACGCCGTCGTCGTCCAGGTCGTCGTTCCAGAAGACGAACGCGTACGGGCCCACCGGGCCGTCGGGGGCGTGCCGCGGCATCAGCCGACCCGCACCACACGCACCGCCCCCGCCGGCACCGGGAGGACGCCGTCGACGACGTCGCCGCTCAGCAGCTCGGTGCCCGTCACGGGGGCCGCGCCGGTGCCGAGGGTCGCGTCCGTCTCGGTGTGGTTGATCGCGAACAGCCAGGACGTCGCGCCGTCCTCGGACCATCGCCGCACGACCTCCACCCCGGCCGGCGCGACGACGTCGGGCCCGACGCCGGCCTCGGCCACGAGCTGCTCCGCGAGCGCGCCGAGGCCCGCCTCGTCCAGCCGCGTCGCGACGTACCAGGCCCGCCCGGACCCGACCTCGCGCCGGGTCACCGCCGGCCATCCCGCGAGGACGCCGTCCCCGTACGCCGCGACCACCTCGGTGCCGTCCGCGGCCCGGGTCTTCTCGGTCCACAGGTCGGCGCCCGCGTCACCGCCCACCGCCTTGCCGGCCACGCGCACCTGCACGCCCTCCTGCAGCGGGTTGAACTCCTCGGTGCGCACGCCGAGCAGGTCGCGGAACGCGCCGGGGTAGCCGCCGAGCCGCACGTGGTCGTGCTCGTCGACGATGCCCGAGAAGTACGTGACCACCACGGTCGCGCCGCGCTCCGCGGCGGCCGCGACGTTCGCGGCGTCCGCGTCGGTGACGAGGTAGGTGGTGGGCAGCACGACGAGGTCGTAGCCGTCGAGGTCGGCGCCCGGCGGCACGAGGTCGGTCGTGACGCCGAGCCGCCACAGGGCCCGGTACCAGGCCTGGACCTGGTCCATGTAGCGCAGGTCCCCGGAGGGGTGCGAGTCGAGTTCGGCGCCCCACCACGACGGCCAGTCGACGACGACGGCCGCGCGCGAGCGCACGCGCGACCCCCGCACCTCGCCGAGCGCCCGCAGCGCGCGCCCGAGCGTCACGACGTCGCGCCACACGTCGGAGTCGCGCCCGGCGTGCGGCACCATCGCCGAGTGGAACTTCTCGGCGCCGGCCCGGGACTGGCGCCACTGGAAGAACATCACCGAGTCGGCGCCGCGAGCCACGTGCTGCAACGAGTTGCGCAGCAGCTCGCCCGGCGCCTTCGGCGTGTTGCGCGGCTGCCAGTTCACGGCGGACGTCGAGTGCTCCATGAGGATCCACGGGTCGCCACCCGCGACGCCGCGCGTGAGGTCGGCGGAGAACGCGAGGCCGACGTGGCGCTCGGGGTCCGCCGACATCGTGTAGTGGTCGTTCGCGACGACGTCCAGCTCCGGCGCCCACGCGAAGTAGTCCATGCCCTTGGTGTGCGCGGTCGCCATGAGGTTGGTCGTGACGGGCACGTGCGGCGTGATCTCGCGCAGCGTGTCGCGCAGGTCGAGGTAGTAGTCGAGCAGGGCGTCGGAGGAGAACCGGTCGAAGTCGAGCTGCTGCGTCGGGTTGGCGAACGTGGGCGCCGTCAGCGGCGGCAGCACGTCGTCGAACGAGCCGTAGCGCTGCGACCAGAACGCCGTGCCCCACGCCTCGTTCAGCGCGTCGACGCTGCCGTACCTGGCGCGCAGCCACTCCTGGAACGCGGCCGCGGCCGCGTCCGACCAGTCGCGCGGCACGTGGCAGCCGATCTCGTTGTCGACGTGCCAGACGGCGAGCGCGGGGTGGTCGCGGTACCGCTCGGCGATGCGGGTGGTCATGCGCAGCGCGTAGTCGCGGTGCACGGGGTGGGTGACCGAGTACGACTGGCGGCCGCCCTGGTGCAGCACGGTGCCGTCGGCCAGGCGGGGAAGGATCTCCGGGTGCTGGCGGGTCAGCCACGGCGGCGGCGACGCGGTGGCGGTGGCCAGCGCCACGCGGATGCCCGCGGAGTGCAGGCGGTCCATCGTCTCGTCGAGCCAGCCCCAGTCGAGCTCGCCCTCGCGCGGCTCGATGGTCGCCCAGGAGAAGATCGCCACGCTGAGGATGTTGACGCCCGCCTCGCGCATGAGCTCGAGGTCTTCCAGACGCACGTCCTGCGGCCACTGCTCGGGGTTGTAGTCGCCGCCGAAGCCGAGGCCCGCGAGGTCGGCGTTCCAGGGGCGGGGGGACGGGGTGGACTCCGGTGTCGTGCGTCGGCGCATGTCCCGAGTCTGTCATGTATCGATTCAATCGGGAAGCGCTTGCCGGGTCTCGAACCGGGCCCCGCCGCGATGCCGAACAGGTGGTTGTTCACCGAATGACGCTGTATTCGGTGAACAACCACCTGTTCGACGTCGGGTGTCAGCCGACGCCGGTCGTCGACTCCCGGACGATCAGCTCGGGCTGGAAGGTCACCTGCTCCACGGCGTCGTCCGGGTCGAGCAGCAGGTCCGCGGCGCGGTGGCCCAGCTGGTGCGTCGGCTGGCGCACCGACGTCAGCGGGGTCGCCAGCTCGCCGGCGAAGGCGACGTCGTCGTACCCGACCACCGCCATGCCCGACGGCACGGGCACGCCGGCGGTGCGCAGCGTGCGCAGCACGCCCAGGGCGGTGAGGTCGTTGACGCACATCGTCGCCGTCGGGCGGTCGGCCAGGGCCAGCACCTGCTCCGTCCCGGCCTGGCCGCCGTCGGCGTTGAGGGTCGCGACGGTGATCTCGACGAGCGCCTCGCCGGGGTCGAGCCCGACGTCGACGAGCGCGTCGTGCAGGCCCTCGCTGCGGTCGGCGCACTGGCGGATCGTGTGAGGGCCGTTGAGGAAGGCGATGCGCTCGTGCCCCAGCCCGACGAGGTGGCGGGCGGCCGCCCCGGCGCCGGCGCGGTCGTCCACGGCCACCGACGACAGGGTCTCGACCGGCGACGGCCGGTCGAGCAGCACCACGCGCAGCCCGCGCGCCCGCAGGGTCTCCAGGTGCTCGACGTCGTCCGTGGCCGGCACCACCATCACGCCCTGCACGCCGTGCTCCTCGAAGAGGCGCAGGTAGCGCGCCTCGCGCTCCGGGTTCTCGTCCGAGCTGGCCAGCATGAGCGTGTAGTCCGCCTCCTCGAGGCGGTCCTCGATGCCGCGGGCCACGTCCGTGAAGAACGGGTTGGAGACGTCCAGCACGATGGCGCCCGCCGTCGTGAGCGTGCCCGCGCGCAGCTGGCGCGCGGAGCCGTTCGGCACGAAGGCGAGGTCCTCGATGGCGGCGAGCACGCGCTCGCGCGTCGTCGGGGAGACCCGGTCCGGGCGGTTGAGCACGTTCGAGACCGTGCCGACCGACACCTGGGCCTGGCGCGCGACGTCGCTGATCGACGCGCGGCGGCGGGGGGCGGTCGTCGTCATGTGCTGCTCCTCGGGTCCGGGCGCCTCGTCACGCCTGGGCTTCAGCGTAGAGGTACCTGTGCGCAGGTCGGTGTTGCTAGGTTCATCGTATGAACCGTTTCATCGACGACGGCGCGACGACGCACGTCTGTTTCGTGTCCCGGGTGCGGCGCGACCGGCTCGACGAGTACCGGGCGGCTCATGCCGCCGTCTGGCCCGACATGCTCGAGGCGCTCGCCGAGACGGGATGGCACGACTACCGCCTCTTCCTCGGCGCCGACGGGCTGCTCGTCGGCATCCTGCGGACGGACGACTACGAGCGGGCGCAGCGGGACATGGCCGCCCGCGAGGTGAACGAGCGCTGGCAGGCGGCGATGCAGGACTTCTTCGAGCCGTCCGACGGCCGCCCGGACGAGGGCTTCGTCCAGCTCGAGGAGGTCTTCCACCTGGAGACGCAGCTCGACGCCGCCCGCCGCACCGCCTGATCCCGCGAGCTGTCAGACCCACGTCCGGCCCTGTGCGCACGTGAGTCTGACAACTTCCCGGCACCTGGAGCTGTCAGAGCCAGGTGGTGGCAGGGCAGCGCGTGGTTCTGACAGGTCGGCGGGTGGTTGACGCCGCCCGGACACCGGCTTAGTGTATGAAACGATTCAAAGCGGCCGCGCACGACGGGTCGCACCAGCACCGCGCGAGGGAGCGCGGACGAGGAGGAGACATGACGGCGACGACGCCCGTGCTCGACGCACGGCTGCGCAAGGCCCTCGGCGAGCAGACCATCGAGCTGCCCTCGTGGGCGTTCGGCAACTCGGGTACCCGGTTCAAGGTCTTCGGCACGCCGGGCACCCCCCGGGACCCCTACGAGAAGATCGCCGACGCCGCGCAGGTGCACGCCTTCACGGGCATCGCGCCGCGCGTCTCCCTGCACGTCCCGTGGGACCTGGTCGGCGACTTCGCCGACCTGGCCCGGCACGCCAAGGAGCACGGCGTGAGCATCGGGATGATCAACTCGAACCTGTTCCAGGACGACGACTACAAGCTCGGCTCGCTCACGCACGCCGACCCGGCCGTGCGCCGCAAGGCGGTCGCGCACCACGTGCAGTGCATCGACGTCATGCGCGCCACGGGGTCCAAGGAGCTGAAGATCTGGCTGCCGGACGGCACCAACTACCCCGGCCAGGACTCGATCCGCGCCCGCCAGGACCGGCTCGCGGAGTCGCTCGCCGCCGTCTACGAGGAGCTCGACGACGACCACCGCATGGTGCTCGAGTACAAGTTCTTCGAGCCGGCGTTCTACCACACGGACGTGCCGGACTGGGGCACGTCCCTGCTGCACTGCCTCGCCCTCGGCGAGCGCGCGAAGGTCGTGCTCGACACCGGCCACCACGCCCCCGGCACCAACATCGAGTTCATCGTGGCCCAGCTGCTGCGCCAGGGCCGGCTCGGCGCCTTCGACTTCAACTCGCGCTTCTACGCCGACGACGACCTCATGGCCGGCGCCGCGGACCCGTTCCAGCTGTTCCGGATCATGCACGAGATCGTCGAGGCCGACGCGCTCCGCCCGGAGTCGGGCGTCAACTTCATGCTCGACCAGTGCCACAACATCGAGGACAAGATCCCCGGTCAGATCCGCTCGGTCATGAACGTGCAGGAGGCCACGGCGAAGGCGCTGCTGGTCGACGCCGAGGCGCTCGACGCGGCCCAGCGGGCGGGCGACGTGCTCGGCGCGCACGGGGTGCTCATGGACGCGTACAACACGGACGTCCGCGGACTCCTCGCCGACCTGCGCGCCGAGCAGGGCCTGGACCCGGCACCGATGCGGGCGTTCGCCGCCTCGGGCTACCTGGACAAGATCGCCGCTGCGCGCGTGGGCGGCACGCAAGCGGGCTGGGGCGCCTGAGCATGACGACGACGGCGGCCGACCAGCTCCGCGTCCGCGACCACGTCCTCGCGGGACCGCACGGTGACCTGCGGGTGCGCGTCTACCGTCCCGCGGGAGCGACCGTGGCGGGCCTCGTCTGGGCGCACGGCGGCGCGTTCGTGCACGGCGACGTCGACATGCCCGAGGCCGACGGTGTCGCACGCAGCCTCGCCGCGGCGGGCGTCGTCGTCGTCAGCGTGGAGTACCGGCTCGTCCCGCCGATCGACTACCGCGACCCGCAGGCCGTGCCCGGGGCGGACGGCGTGCGGTTCCCGGTGCCGTCCGAGGAGGTCGCGTTCGCGTTCGCGTGGGCGGCCGGCGCGGCGGACCTCGGCGTCCCGGCCGGCCGCTGGTCGCTCGGTGGCGCGAGCGCCGGCGGCGACCTCGCTGCCGGGGCGGCGCTGCGCCTGCGCGACGGCGCGGTGCCGCTCGGCACGCTCGTCGACGCGCCGTCGCGCGTGCCGACGCCGTCCACCGTCGTCCTCGCCTACCCGGTGACCCACCAGGTGCTGCCCGCGCCCTCCGCGGAGCTCGCCGCCAAGATCGCCGCCCTGCTGCCGGAGCGGGACTTCCCGCCGACCGCGGTCCGGGCGATGCACGCGAACTACCTCGGCCACGACGGCGCGGCGACGTCGCCGTACGCCTTCCCCGGCGGGCAGGACCTCACGGGCCTGCCGCCCACGCTGATCGTCAACTCCGACCACGACGCGCTGCGCTCGGGCGGCGAGGCCTTCGCCGCCGAGCTCCGCGCCGCCGGCGTCGACGTCGTGGTCGTCCGCGAGGACGACACGTTCCACGGGCACCTCAACCAGCCCGCGGACCCCGGCTGCGCCCGCACTCTCGCGCGGTTCGCCGCGTGGCTGACCACGGCGCACGAGCCGCCCCGCTGAGCCTGTCGACCCAGCCGACCCGAACCGCCTGAACCGCCCGCACCTACTCACGTCCGTCGGCCGACGGACCGATCTCCGGAGCACCGATGACGAACCAGACCGCCACCCCGACCGTCGAGGCCCTCGTCGCGCGGTCGAACCGCCTGGGCGCCGACCCTCGGAACACCAACTACGCCGGCGGCAACACGTCCGCCAAGGGGACCGCACCGGACCCCGTCACCGGCCAGGACGTGGAGCTGCTGTGGGTCAAGGGCTCCGGCGGCGACCTGGGCACCCTCACGGCGCAGGGTCTCGCCGTCCTGCGGCTCGACCGCCTGCGCGCGCTGGTCGACGTCTACCCGGGCGTCGAGCGCGAGGACGAGATGGTCGCCGCGTTCGACTACTGCCTGCACGGCAAGGGCGGCGCAGCCCCCAGCATCGACACGGCCATGCACGGCCTGGTCGACGCCGCGCACGTCGACCACCTCCACCCGGACGCGGGCATCGCGATCGCGACGGCCGCCGACGGACCGGGGCTGACGGAGAAGATCTTCGGCGGCAAGGTCGTGTGGGTGCCGTGGCGCCGGCCAGGCTTCCAGCTCGGCCTCGACATCGCCGAGATCAAGGCCGCACACCCCGACGCGATCGGGACGGTGCTCGGCGGTCACGGCATCACCGCCTGGGGCGACACGGCCGAGGAGGCCGAGGCGAGCTCGCTGTGGATCATCGAGACCGCGGCCGCGTACATCGCCGAGCACGGGTCGCCCGAGCCCTTCGGCCCCGCGCTGGAGGACCACGCCGCCCTGCCGGACGGCGAGCGCCGCGCCAAGGCGGCCGCGCTCGCCCCGCACCTGCGCGCCGTCGCGTCCCACGACCGGCCGCAGGTCGGTCACTTCACCGACGCCGACGTCGTGCTCGACTTCCTGGCGAGCGCCGAGCACCCGCGCCTGGCCGGGCTCGGCACGAGCTGCCCGGACCACTTCCTGCGCACCAAGGTGAAGCCGCTCGTCGTGGACCTGCCGGCGACCGCGACGGTCGAGGAGATCGTCGACCGCCTGCCCGCCCTCCACGAGGCGTACCGCGCGGACTACACGGCCTACTACGAGCGCGGCGCCGCCGAGGCCCGCGCCCGCGGCGAGGAGCCGCCCGCCATGCGCGGCGCCGATCCCGCGATCGTCCTCGTGCCCGGCGTGGGCATGTTCTCCTACGGCGCGGACAAGCAGACGGCGCGGGTCGCGGGCGAGTTCTACGTCAACGCGATCAACGTCATGCGCGGTGCGGAGGCCCTGTCGACCTACGCCCCGATCGACGAGTCCGAGAAGTTCCGCATCGAGTACTGGGCGCTGGAGGAGGCCAAGCTGCAGCGCAGGCCGAAGCCCAAGCCGCTCGCCACCCGCATCGCGTTCGTCACCGGTGCCGCGTCCGGCATCGGCAAGGCCATCGCCACCCGCCTCGCGGCCGAGGGGGCGTGCGTCGTCGTCGCGGACCTGGACCTGGAGAAGGCGCAGGCCGCCGCGGCCGAGCTCGGCGGCACCGACGTCGCCGTCGGCCTCGCCGCGAACGTGGCCGACGAGGCCGCCGTGCAGGCCGCGCTGGCCGAGGCCGTCCTCGCCTTCGGCGGCGTGGACATCGTCGTGAACAACGCCGGCCTGTCCCTGAGCAAGTCGCTGTTCGACACGACCGAGGCGGACTGGGACCTGCAGCACGACGTCATGGCGAAGGGCTCGTTCCTCGTCGCGAAGAACGCGGCACGCGTCCTCGTGGACCAGAAGCTCGGCGGCGACATCGTCTACATCTCGTCGAAGAACTCCGTGTTCGCAGGGCCCAACAACATCGCCTACTCGGCCACCAAGGCCGACCAGGCCCACCAGGTGCGGCTGCTCGCCGCGGAGCTCGGCGAGCACGGCATCAAGGTGAACGGGATCAACCCGGACGGCGTCGTGCGCGGGTCGGGCATCTTCGCCTCCGGCTGGGGCGCCAACCGCGCCAAGACGTACGGCATCGAGGAGCAGGACCTGGGCAAGTTCTACGCCCAGCGCACGCTGCTCAAGCGGGAGGTGCTCCCGGAGCACGTCGCGAACGCCGTGTACGCGCTGTGCACCAGCGACTTCTCGCACACGACCGGCCTGCACGTGCCCGTCGACGCCGGCGTGGCGCAGGCGTTCCTGCGGTGACCGGCTCGACGGCGGGGCGGGCGCGGGAGGGGACGCTCGCCGCCGTCGACCTGGGCGCCACCAGCGGGCGCGTCATCCTGGGCCGGTTCGGCGCGGGCGGGCTGCGGCTGCAGCACGTGGCACGGTTCCCCAACGAGCCGGTCCGCACGCCGGACGGCCTGCACTGGAACCTGCTGGAGCTCTACCGCCAGGTGCTGGAGGGGCTGGCCGCGGCGGAGCGCGAGGCGCCGGGAGAGATCCTCGGCGTCGGGATCGACTCGTGGGCTGTGGACTACGGCCTGCTGCGCGACGGGCGGCTGCTCGGCGTGCCGTACCACTACCGCGACGCGCGGACCGCCGCCGGTGTGGAGCGGGTGCACGCCCAGGTGGACGCCGCCGCGCTGTACGCGCGCAACGGGTTGCAGCACCTGCCGTTCAACACGGTGTTCCAGCTCGCCACGGAGGGTCCGCTGCTCGACCTCGCCGACCGGGCCCTGCTGGTGCCCGACCTCCTCGCGCACTGGCTCACCGGGGCGGAGGTCGCCGAGCGCACCAACGCCTCCACGACCGGGCTGCTCGACGCCCGCACGGGGGAGTGGGACACGGCGCTCGCCGACCTGCTCGGCATCCCCGCGCGCGTCCTGCCGCCGGTCGTCGACCCCGGGACGTCGCTCGGCGTCCTCGCGCCCGACGTCGCGCAGGTCGTGGGGCGGGCGCTGGAGGTCACGGCCGTCGGCTCGCACGACACGGCGTCGGCCGTCGTCGCGGTGCCTGCCACGGACCGCGACGTCGCGTACGTCTCGTGCGGCACGTGGGGCCTGGTGGGCCTCGAGCTCGACGCACCCGTGCTCACGGAGGACGCCCGGCTCGCCGGCTTCACCAACGAGGGCGGTGTGGACGGCCGCACGCGGTTCCTGCACAACGTCATGGGGTTGTGGCTGCTGTCCGAGTCGATCCGCACCTGGGAGCGGGAGTCGACCGCCGCGCAGCGGTCGAGCACCCTGCAGGAGCTCCTGGCGGAGGCGGCGCGCGTCACCGGGCCCGTCGCCGTGTTCGACGTCGACGACCCCCGCTTCCTGCCGCCGGGCGACGTGCCCGGCCGGATCGCGGACTGGTGCCGCGAGCACGGCCAGCGGGTGCCCGGCACGCGCGGGGAGTACGTGCGCAGCATCGTGGAGAGCCTCGCGCAGGCTTTCGCGGACGCCGTCGCGACGGCGGCGCGGCTGGCCGGCCGCACGGTGTCGGCGATCCACGTGGTGGGGGGTGGCGCGCAGAACACGTTGCTCTGCCAGGCGACGGCGGACCGCTCGGGGCTGCCGGTGGTGGCCGGGCCGGTCGAGGCGACCGCCGTGGGAAACCTGCTGGTCCAGGCACGCGCCCGCGGCCTGGTCGAGGGCGACCTGGAGGACCTGCGAGCGATCGTTCTCGCCGCGTTCCCGCCCGAGCGCTACACGCCGCGCTAGGAGCGGTCCGGCGCCCCGGTCGCGGTCAGGCCGTCCGTGGCGCGGTCGGCCGTGGCCAGATCGTTCGTGGCCGGGCCGTCCGCCGTGCCGTCCGGCGTGGGCACCGAGAACTGGGCCCACACGTGCTTCTCGGCCCCCGCGCGGTACCAGCCGACGCGGTCCGCGACCGTCTTCGCGAGCCGGAGGCCGTGCCCGCCCTCGCCGAGCTGCCGGTCCAGGGGGACGACGGGCGGCTCGTCGGGGCTGCGGTCGACGACGTCGAGAACGGCCACGGACCCGTCGCACAGCAGCCGTGCGACGACGGGCGGGCGGGCGTGCTCCAGCGCGTTGGCGACCAGCTCGCTCGCGACGAGCACCATGCGTTGCGTGCCGGACAGCCCGCCGGCGTCCTCCGACGGGCCGATGCGGGCGGCGGGACAGTCGCACGGCAGCTGCGACTCCAGCTCGGCCCGCACGTCGGAGAGCTGGTCGACGGTGCGCAGGGTCCAGGATCCGACGACGTCGAGCCGCCCGGGAGGGCATGCCTCCACCGGGTTCACCGACGCACGCCCTGAACCATGCCGCCTCCTGCGCTGAAGGGTGTGGGACCGTGCCTCGAGGCTGCGTCCGCAGCCGAGTCCGTCGTCGACCTTACTGCCCCGTGCCCGGTCCCGCGCGCCCGTGGGGCCACGGCACCGCTCCGGCTGCCCTGTCCGATCACCGCTCGCCCCGTGTCGGTGGCGCAGGAGAGGATCGGCCGGTGCCTCGCACCCTCGCACGCTCCGGCGCCCTGGCCTTCTGGCACGAGCTTCCTCGTGACGGCCGCTGGCTGCTGTCCACGGTCGTCGTCCAGTTCTTCGGCCGCGGCCTGACGCTGCCGTTCACGATCATCTACCTGCACGAGGTGCGGGGGTTCTCCCTCGGCACGGCCGGCACGCTCATGGGCCTGATCGCCGTGGTGGGGCTCCTGGTGACCGGCCCCGCGGGGACGCTGGTGGACCGGTACGGCGCCCGCGCCGTGGTGCTCACCGGCCTCGTCGCGGGGATCGCCGGGCTGACGCTCCTCGCGTTCGCCACGGCCCCGGCGGTCGCCGGCGTCGCCCTGTGCCTCTTCGGCGTCCAGCTCGGCGTGGCCTGGCCGTCGATCAACACGCTCGTGGCCACCGTCGTGCAGGGCGACCTGCGGCAGCGCTACTACGGCGTGAACTTCGCCCTGCTCAACCTCGGCGTCGGCGTGGGCGGCGTCGTCGGCGGCTTCATGGTGGACGTCGAGAGGCCCGGCACCTTCGTGGCCGCCTTCCTCATCAACGCCGCGACGTTCCTCGCACCCGTCGTCGTCCTCCTCGTGCCCCTGCGCTCCCTCCGAGGCAGGGTCGAGCGTCCGGCGACCCAGGACGGCGCGCCCGCGGCCGGGTACCTGCACATCCTGCGCCGGCCGGAGGTGCTCTGGCTGACTGCCCTGTCCTTGTTCGCCTCGTTCGTCGGGTACGGGCAGATGGAGGGTGGGTTCCCAGCGTTCGCCCGGCAGGCCTCCGAGGTCTCGACGCGCGTCATCGGCCTCGCGTTCGTGGTGAACACGGTGGTCATCGTCACCCTGCAGTTCTGGGTCATGAACCGCGCGAAGGGACGACGTCGCACGCGCGTGCTCGTGGTGATGGCCGCGATCTGGGCGGTCGCGTGGGGAATCCTCGGCGCGACCGGTCTCGTCCCCGGCAGCGTCGCTGCCGTCGCCGGGGTCCTGCTGTTCCACGGGCTCTTCGGGCTCGGAGAGACGCTGCTGCAGTCGGCCCTGCCCGCGATCACCAACGACATGGCCCCGGACCACCTGCGCGGCCGGTACAACGCCGTCAACTCGGGGGCGTTCCAGGCGGGCACGATCGCCGGCCCGGTCGTGGCCGGGTTCCTGCTGGAGCACCACCTGCCGGGCGCCTTCATCGCCGTCGTCGTCCTGGGCTGCGCGGCTCTCGCCGCCGCCGCGCTCATGCTCGAACGACGGGTCTCGCCACGGGTGAACGGCACGGCGATCGCCACGGCACCGGCGACGACACCGGCGACGACGCCGGCCACGACGTCGGCCGCGACACCTGGCGCGACTCCCTAGGCCGCCCCCTCCGGGCCGTCCACGGTCCAGCGGGCGCGGTCATGGCCGCGCGAGGTGCTCTCGCCAACGTTCCCACGGCGGCGCGACCGACCAGTTCAGCCGGAGCGTGCGCACCGCCCGGGCCAGCCGCCGGCGGCGGGCGTGCCGCAGCGAGCGGGCGGAGACGCCGACCCGCAGCCGCCGGTCGCGCACGATGCGCCGCCGGGGCCCGAGCGCGAACGCCAGGTCCAGGTCGTCGTGCACCTCCGGGTCGCGGCGCTCGACCTGGTCCCGCACGGCCCACCAGGTGCTGCGACGCAGGGCCATGGAGGAGCCCCACAGCGCGGTGTGGCCGAGCGCCATCCGGGTGCTGGCGTAGTACGTGCCGAGGTACAGGGCGCACGCCCAGCGACCGGCCCGCAGGTCGGTGAAGGTGCCCACGCCGGTGACGGCGTCGGCCGAGAGGTCGGCGGCCAGGCGTTCCGCCACCGTGCGCACCCAGTCGGGCCCGGGCTGGGAGTCGGCGTCGAGCCGCGCCACGACGTCGCCCCGCGCCGTGTCGTACCCGGCGGCGGCCGCCGCCGGGATGCCGACGTGGGGCTCGTGGACCACGACCGCGCCGGCCCGGCGTGCGACGCCCGCGGTGTCGTCGACGGACGCGTTGTCCACCACCACGACCTCGAGCGGCGGGAGCGTCTGCGCCGCGAGCAGCGCGAGGCAGCGTTCCAGGGCGACCGCGTCGTCCCGGGCCGGGACGACCACGGACACCGTCGGCAGCGCGCCGTCCGGCGGCGGGGGCGCGACCCGCGACCGGCCGGTCACGCGCGCTCCTCGCCCGCAGCGGGGGCGGTCGCGCGGGCCACGAGCGCCGCCGCCGCGAGGCTGCCCACGAGCGCCGCGGCGAGGTCGCCGACGGTGTCGAGGTACGTCACGTGGATGCTCTCGTCGACCAGGGCGTGCCCGAGGGCCTCGAGCAGCTCCCACACGACGGCGAGCAGGGCGCCGAGGCCGACCACCGTCACCGCGGCCGACGCCCGGGGCCGGACGGGGGAGACGGTGACACCGGCGCGGGCCAGCACGTGGTGGCCGAGGGCCGCGAGCGCGCCGGTCGCGACGGCGTGCACCAGCAGGTCGAGCCCTGCGACCGCTTCGTACAGGCCGAGGACGGCGCACCACGCGGCCACGAGCACCGCCGCGCCGCACGCGACGTCGAGCACCGCGGGTGCGCCGGTCGCCCGCGGCACCATCGTGCCGCCGAGGACGAGGAGGAACAGCGCCGCCGCGACCCCGCCCGACGTCGCCGCGGCCACGAGGACGCTCGCCAGGGCCGCGACCCGCACGGCGTCGCCGAGCACGATGCCCCACGTCGGTCGCCCCGGCGCGGGGCGCCAGGCCGCCGCGGAGGGCGCGGTCCGGGGTGCCGAGGTCATGCGCCAGCCTAGGCAGCACCGGCGGCTGCCCACCCGTCGGCGGCAGAGGCTCCCGGTGCGGTCTCAGACGGGCCGGCCGCGCAGGAGCGTGGCGCCGACCTCGTCGAGGAGGGTTGCCACCCGCGCGGCGTCCTCCTCGCCGGTGCCCAGGTGGCGTGCGAGCGCGGGGACGATCGTCGTCGACCGGATCTCGTCGAGCCGGGCCGAGGCACCCGGCTCGCGCACGACACGGGTGCGCCGCCGGTCCGCCGGGTCGCTCGCCGTCCGCACCGCGCCGGCCACCTTGAGCCGTGCCACCGCGGTCGACACCTGGCTCTGGGGGAGGCCGGTGCGCGAGGCGATCTCGCCGACGGTCGTGCTGGCGTGCTCGGCGACGTCGGCGGCGACGATCAAGGTCACGCGCGCGCTGCCGGCGTGGCCCGCCTCGCCCCCGGGCGGTTCCGGCAGGGCGTCCTGCCCGATCTTCATCAGGGCGCGCCCCAGCAGGAACAGGTCGACTCCGTTCATCGCGCCAGTCTAGGGGAAAAGCATCTGGTGCGATGTATCGAACTAGATGTAATGTCGTGGCATGCCGAAGATCGAGGTTCCCGGGGCCAGCATCCACTTCCAGACGGTCGGGTCCGGCCCGCTCCTGGTGATCTCCCAGAGCGGGGAGGGGGACGCGGACCGCACCGCAGACCTCGTCCCGCGGCTGGTGAACCACTTCACGGTCCTCACCTACGACCGGCGGGGCCTGTCCCGGAGCCGACCCCACGATCCCGACCGGGGAGCGTCGATCGCCGACCACGCCGACGACCTCGACCGGCTCCTCGCGCACGTGACGGACGGGCCGGTGGTGATGCTCGGCTGCAGCCTCGGGGCGGTGATCGGCCTTCGTCTCGCCGTGTCTCGCCCGGGACGGTTGCGCACCCTTGTCGCGCACGAGCCGATCGCGCCGTGGCTCCTGCCGCACGACGAGGCGCAGCAGCACCGCCGCGAGCTCGTCGAGATCCAGGACGCGTACCGGGCCGGCGGCCTCGCCGGCGCCCTGCCCGCCATCGTCCGGTCGCTGGACATCGACCCGTCGGGCGCCCAGAGCGAGCCCGGGCTGACCGCGTTCCCGATGGACGCCGGCCGCGCGGCGAACTTCGACCACTTCATCCGCCACGACTTCACGGCCGCGATCGAGGACCGCCTCGACCCCGGGCTGCTCGTCGGCCTGGGCACCCGGGTGGTCCCCGCCGCGGGAGAAGCGACCTCCGGCGGCGTCTTCGACCGTCGCTGTGCCGAGGCGCTCGCCGCCGTGGTCTCCAGCCCGGTCCGGCTCTTCCCGGGCGGCCACAACGGCAACCTGAGCCGCCCGCGCGCCTACGCGCGTCGCCTGCTCGAGGTGCTCGGCGAGCCGGCGGCCGCCACGGAGGCGGCCACCGCGTGTCGCCCGGCCTGAGCAGCCGTCAGGCGCCGGCCGCCAGGGCGTCGGTGCCCTGCACGGCTCCGACCCGGGACACGGCGAGGTCCGCCACAACCTGCGCGTCGTCGGCGTCGAGCCTCCGGTCGACGACGGCCGCCACCACGTGGACCACCAGCTCCGTCCCCGCCGGCACCCGCCGCACGGCGTCCCAGGCGAGCGCCGGACCCAGGCCGACGTAGTCACCGACGCGCGCGAACCAGGGGTCGGGTGCCTGGTCGGGTGCCTGGTCGGATGCCGGGTCGGAGGCGTCGTCGTTCCGGGGAACGAGCACCAGGGTGGACCACGTCTCACCCGTGCGACGGGCGACCGCCACCCACGGGTGGCGGGAGCCGTGCACGTCCGTCCCGTCGGGGGTGACGACGCGCGCCTCGTCGCCCGTGGGGAGCCGCCAGAACCAGCCGCCGTAGCCGGCGCCGGGGCGGCCGTGGGTGGCGGGGCTGCCGATCTCCAGGTCGGTGTCACCGGCGCGCAGGGTGCTGTGCCAGCCGAGCGCCCAGGCGTCGGCGCCGGGCAGGACGGCCGCGGCGAGGCGCCGACGTTCCGTGAGCTGGACGCCGCCCCCTGCGTCGAGCCAGCGCAGCCGCTGCTCCAGGGTGGTGCCGTCGTCGGTGACGACCGTGGCGGTGACCTCCTGGCGGCCGTGGTTGGCGAGCAGGGTCGGTCCCTGGCCTCGCACGTAGGTGCGGCCGCCCCAGTGGCTCGTGCCGTTCACGTCCGCGACGGCCAGCGACACCCCGTAGTGGTGCCGGTGGTCCACGGGGCTCATCGCCGTCATCGCCACCCCGTCCAGCGAGTGCACGGGGTGCAGGAAGGGGCGCGGGCTGTGCACGCCCGGCATCGTCGTGCCGCCGGAGTACCGGCCCAGGGCGCGGCCGTCCGCGGTGGCGAGCACCCACTCGTCGTCGGCGGCGCGCCACCGGGCCTTCTCGGCCTCGGACCGATCCGCGGAGTCCGCAGCGTCGGCGTCACGGTGCCGCGCGGGCGGCACCGGCCCGGTGCTTCCCCGCACCACCAGGCCCGGCGTGATGTGCAGGACGACGCCCTCCGCACCGAGCCGGGTGCGCTCGACGCCGAGCACGCGCGCGTGCAGCAGCTCCCAGGCGCGCCGCCCGAGGTCCGCCTGCGGCACGGCCGCCGTCGTCAGCGACGGCGTCGCGTACCGGGCGAGCTCGATGTCGTCGAACCCGCCGATCGACAGGTCGCCGGGCACGGCCACCCCGGCCTCGTTGAGGCGCGCGAGCAGCCCGAACGCGACCAGGTCGTTGAACGCGACGACCCCTGTGGCGCCGGTGGCGAGCACCCGGTCGGCCACGCGGTAGCCGGCGTCCACGGTGGGGCCGCAGGGCACGGTCGTGACGCGCAGGCCCGGGTACCGGTGGCGCGCGTCGTCGAGCGCCCGCACCCGCAGGGCGTTGGACGCGCTCGACGGCGGCCCGGCGACGTAGGCGAGCTCCCGGTGCCCGAGGGCCACCAGGTGGTCCACCATGCTGCGCACCCCGGCGCCGTAGTCGACGCGCACCGTCGGGACGGTGCCGCCCGGCACGTGCCGGTTGATCACGACGACCGGCTCCAGGCGCGGCAGGAGCTCCCGCAGCGCGTCCTCCGACGTGCGGGGCGCCGCGAGGACGAGCGCGTCGCAGCGTTGCCGCGCCTCGAGCGCGACCTCGGCCTCGTCCCGGGTGTTCTCCGCGGTCTCCGCCACCAGCACGCGATAGTCGTGCGGGGCGGCCGCTGCCATCGTGCCGCGCAGGATCTGCTGGAACATCGGGTTCGCGAGGTCGGGCACCACGAGCGCGACGGAGTTCGTGCGGCCCAGCGACAGGCTGCGTGCCACCCGGCTCGGCTGGTACCGCAGCTCCCGGGCGACGGCGCGCACCCGCTCGGCGATGTCCGGAGCCACCGTGGCCCGGTCGTTCATCACCCGCGAGACGGTGGCCCGGGAGACGCCCGCCGCCGCCGCGACCTCGTCGATGGTCGGCCCGCCGGAGCGCTGCATCACGCGTCCTTCCCGGTCACGGTGACGCGGACCGGGCCGAACGTGCCGCCGTCGGCGTCGCCCGGCGCGCTGCCGAGCGGGCCGCTCGAGAAGAGGCCGACGTCCGCGCCCACCCAGTGCCCGACGTGCGCCTGCCACGGCGGTGCGGGCTCGTGCCAGGGCGCGTCGGCGCCGGTCCGCCACCCCCACGTGACGGCGCCGTCGGCGTCGACGGCGGCGCGGACCAGGACGCTCGACGCGCCGCCCGGCACCGGCTCCTGGGCGAGGATCTCCTCGTCGCCGTGGGTGCCGCCGCGCCGGACGGTGACCTCCACGCCGCCGGGTGTGCGGACCAGCCCCGCCCACGCGTACTCGCGGCCGAGGACGACGACGCCGGCCCGGGTGCCGGGCGCGTCGGCCGTCAGCACGACCCGGGTCTCCCAGGTGCTCGGCTCCCCGGGCAGCTGCTGGCTCAGGACCGCGCCCTGGTCACGCAGGTTCCCCCGCGGCGACGGCTGCGCGGGCAGGAACAGGGTGCCGTCGCCGTCGGCCACCGCCCAGGCGTCGTCGGGGTTGGCCTGCCAGTGCCAGCGGGGTGCCAGGCCCGGGGTGGTGAAGTCGTCGCTGCGCACGGGCTCGCCCGGCTCCGCGCCGGGGACCGGGGTCGGGTGGGTGAGCACCGGCGTCCCGCCGTCGCCCACCACGGGCCAGCCGTCGTCGTCCCACCTCATTGGCTGCAGATGGACCACGCGCCCGAAGACACCGCGGTCCTGGAAGTGCAGGAACCAGTCGGTGCCGTCGGGGGTGTCGACCCACGCGCCCTGGTGCGGGCCGTTGACGGGGGTGTCGCCCTGGGCGAGCACGACGCGGTGCTCGTACGGGCCCCACACCGACCGGGACCGGAACGCGGTCTGCCAGCCGGTCGCGACCCCGCCGGCGGGCGCGAAGATCCAGTACCAGCCGTCGCGCTGGTACAGCTTGGGGCCCTCCAGGGTGCGAAAGCCCGGCAGCTCGTCGCCGTCGACGACGGTGCGGGGCGGACCGACCACCCGCCTCAGGGCGGGGTCCACCTCGACCACCGTGAGCCGGTTCTTCACCCCGGCACGGCTCTTGGCCCACCCGTGCACCAGGTAGGCGCGACCGTCGTCGTCCCACAGCGGGCACGGGTCGATGAGGCCCTTGCCGGGCAGCAGGCACCACGGCTGCGACCAGGGGCCGCGCGGGTCCTCGGCGGTGAGCACGAAGATCCCGTGGTCGGGGTCCGGGTAGACGATCCAGAACAGGCCGTCGTGGTGGCGCAGGCTCGGTGCCCACACCCCGGACCCGTGCCGGGGGAGCACGTAGTGACCCTCCGGGGGCAGCGCGGGCAGCGCGTTGGCGACGTGCTCCCAGGACACGAGGTCGCGCGAGTGCAGCACGGGCAGCCCGGGGGCGCGGTGGAAGCTGGACGCGATCAGCCAGTAGTCGTCGCCGACCCGGACGGCGTCCGGGTCCGGCCAGTCCGCGTCGAGGACCGGGTTGCTGTAGTGGGTCATGGTCGCCTTCCGTCACGTCGCTGGGACAGACGGCGGTCCGATGTGGGAAACCGGTTACCGCCGCGCGACGTCAGCCTAGCAACCGGTTTCCCATCGTCGTACCCCCCACATCTGGTCGCCGACGTAGCGCTGGGGGCTCGTCCGGGCCCAGGACGAGCCCCCAGCGCTACGTCGTGCCTGTCAGTGCCTCCCCGACCCTCAGGCGATGAGCGACTGACCTCCGTCGACGAACACCTCGGTGCCGGTCACGTGGCTCGCGTCGTCGGACACGAGGTAGGCGATGGTCGCCGCGACCTGCGCCGCGACCCCCGGCTCCTGGCCGGTGAGGGGGATCTGCCCGTCGGGGAACTCGGCGGCCACGCCGAGGTCCTCGGTGTGCCGCTGCTCGGTGTTGTCGTCGATCTCGGTGTCGATCGCGCCCGGGCACACGGAGTTGACGCGCACCCCGCGGGGCCCGAGCTCGACGGCGGCCATGCGCGCGAACGCGACCTGGCCCGCCTTGCTCGTCGCGTAGGCCGAGGCGCCGGAGTTGCTGAAGGTGCGGGTGCCGTTGATCGAGGAGACGACGACGACCGCGCCGCCCTGACGCACCAGCAGCGGCACCGCGAACCGGACGGTGTGGAACGTGCCGGTGAGGTTCGTGGCGATCGTGCTGTCCCACTCCTCGGGCGCCAGCTCGTCGAGCGGGGCCCAGACGCCGTTCACGCCGGCGTTGGCGACGACGACGTCGAGCCGGCCGAGCTCCCGCTCCACCCGGGCGAGCACGTCGCGCATCGCGTCGGCGTCCCCGACGTCGGCCGCCACCGGGAGCACCGTGCCGCCCCCGCTCCGGATCTCCTCCGCGACGTCGTCGGCACTCTCCTGGCGGTGCCCCAGCGCCACGACCGTCGCGCCCTCGCGGGCCAGGCGCACCGCCGTCGCGCGTCCGATGCCCGACCCCGCTCCCGTGACCAGCGCGACCTTGCCGTCCAGACCGTTCATCCTCGTTGTCCCCCTCCGGTGATCGACGTCGTCGACGCTAACGACGAGCGGGGAAGCTCGCGCGCGGGCCACCACCGACCTCCCGGGACCCCGTCGCGCTAGCGCACGTGGCGGACCTCCGCGAGATCGAGACGCTCGTCGACGAACCGAGCCCCGTCGGGCAGGAACCCGTTGCGTTCGTAGAAGCGCCGCGCCCGCGGGTTGGCCTCGGCCACCCAGAGCTGGGCGGGCGTCCCCGGGGGCAGGGCGGTGTCGAGCAGCGCCTGACCCGCCCCCGTCCCGTGGTGCGCGGCCAGCACGTAGAGGAGCCAGAGCTCGCGGTCGCGCACGGGCTCGTGGCTGCCGACCGCGCGCCCCGCGCCGCCGAAGGCGACCCCCACGACCTGCCCTTCCGACTCTGCGACGAACGCCGTCAGGTCGCCCCGGAGCCATCGCTGCCAGGTCGCCGTGCGCCGCTCGAGGGTGTCCGACTCCCAGTGCTCCGCCGGGAGCAGGCCCGAGTAGGTCTCGACCCACGACGTGTGATGGACGAACGCGCAACGGGCCGCGTCGTCGGGCGTCGCGGGACGGACGGCGGCAGAGGGACGGGGGACCGGGGGCATGCAGCGATCCTTCCAACTCTCTTCGACCGGCTCCACCAGGGTGGCACCCAGCCCGCGCCGCGGTGCCCCTCAGGCGCAGGCGTCGTCCGCCACGGCCAGCGCGAGCTCGCAGAACATCGAGTCCGCCCAGGAGAACCACGGCCGCGAGAACGAGGTCGGGTCCGACGGGTCGAAGCTCTCGTGCACGTACCCGGTGCCGCCGTCGGTGTCGGCGATCAGCCGCAGCAGGCGCACCCGGTCCGCGGGGGTGCCGGTCAGCCCTTCGACGGCGAGCGCGATCGGCCACACGTAGCCGGGCTGCGTGTGCGGGCTGCCGACGCCGGCCGCCATGGTGCCCGTGAAGTAGTACGGGTTCGCCGGGCTGAGCACGAGCTCGCGCGTGGCGCGCCAGACGGCGTCGTCGAGGACGTCGGGCGCGACGAGCGGCAGCGACAGCAGCGACGGCGTGTTGGCGTCGTCCACGCACAGCACGCCGCCCAGCCCGTCGACCTCGTAGGCGTAGACGCGCGCGCCGCCGCCGGGCGCGGCGACCACGCCGTGCGCCATGACACCCGCGACCAGCTCGGCCGAGAGGTGACGGGCGTCGTCGGCCAGGGCGACGTCGGCCCAGACCTCGTCCGCGATCTCGGCGACGGCCCGCAGCGCCTGCGCGGCGAACAGGTTCGCGGGCACGTTGTAGCCGTACGTGCAGGCGTCGTCCGACGGGCGGAAGCCGCTCCACGTCATCCCCGTGAACGCCACGGGGGTGCCGCGACCGTCGCGCGCCAGCGTCTCGGTGGGGACGGGCGTGTCGCGGCTGAAGCGGTACGGCGACGAGTCGTGGTGCTGCTCGGTACGCAGCTGGTCGACGACGGTCCGCAGCACCCGGTGGGCGCGCTCGTCGAGCACCTCGGTGCTGCCCGTCTCCCGCCACAGCCGGTGCGCCAGCGTCACGGGGTACGCGAGGCTGTCGACCTCGTACTTCTGCTCCCACACGTGGGGGTCGTCGCAGACGTCGTCGGGGTCGTAGTGCGCGCCCGTCGGGCCGTCGTTGAACGCGTTCGCGTACGGGTCGTGGTCGAGGCACGCGAGCTGGCGACGCACGACGCCCGCGACGAGCGCGGCCAGCGGCGGGCAGTCCGCCAGGAAGCGCAGGTACGGCGTGAGCTGCGTGGTCGAGTCGCGCATCCACATCGCGGGGATGTCGCCCGTGATGACGAAGACGCTCCCGTCGGCGCCGACCGTCACGGTGTCGGTGAGGGTGCGGCGCAGCGCCGCGAGGACCGTCTCCGCGACGCGCTCGCCCGACGTGGCGCGGACCCGCTCGGCGGCTGCGCGCAGCGTCGCGTCGATCTGCGGGTCGAGCGGCGCGGGTGCCGTCGAGGTCGTGGTCATCGTTCCCAAGGCGTGCTGTCCTCCTGGTCGGTGACGCGCACGACGGCGGCGCCGGCGGGCTCGTCGAGGTCGGGGGTGCACCACGCGCCGACGGTCACGGGCGTGGCGACGGGCTCGCCGGTCGCCCACGAGCCGAGCTCGTCGAGGCCGAGCCGGAACGTCACGGACGCCGTCACGCCCGCCTCGACGGTGGCGCGTCGCACCCCCAGCAGGGTACGACGGCGGGGCCGCACGCCGCGCTCGTGCCGGCGGCCGTACAGCGGCACCGACAGGTCCACCGCGGCCGGGCCGGCGTTCGTCACGTCGACGGTCAGCGCGGCGACGGCCCCGGCCGCGAGGTCGGCCGCGGTCACCGTCGCGGCAGGCGTCCGCAGGGTCGTCGTGACGCCCGGCGCGTGCGCGGTGCCGAGCGGCAGGCCGCGCAGCACCGGGTGGTCGCGGTAGCCGCGGGCGGTCTCGAGCCGCTCGTCGTGCGCCACGGGCACGACGCCGTCGGCGGTCGGGAACGTCGCCGGGAGCCGGCCGGAGGTGGCGCCGGTGAGGAGCACGTCCGCGATCGCGGCACCGCCCGTCGGGCCGGGGAACGGGACGACGAGCAGAGCGTCGACGAGGGCCACGAGCTCGGTCAGCACGCGGGGGCGGCCGTCGACGACGACGCCGACCACCGGTCGCCCCGACTCCCGCGCGGCCCGGACGACGTCGAGCTGGGCCCCCGGCAGCGCGACCGAGGACAGGTCGACGCCCTCGCCGTTCGTCGTGTCGGGGGCGGGGCCCTCGACCGCGCCGTTGTCGGCGAACTCGTCGTCGTAGCTGCGCCGGCTGGTGCCGCCGAGCACGACGACCGCGACGTCGGCCGCCGCGCAGGCGTCGCGCACGTCGTCGAGCGCGCCCGGGTCGTCGAGCGGGCCGCGCAGCCGGCTGCCGACCGCGTGTCGCACGCGGTCCGCGCCGAGCCGGGCGGTGAGCGCCGACAGCACGGTGGACGCGCCCGGGTCGTGGGGCGGGCGCGGCGGCGTGTAGTCGCCGAGCTGCGCGTCGAGGTCGTCGGCGTTCGGCCCGACGACGGCGACCGTCGCGTCGCCGTGCAGCGGCAGCACGCCGTGGTCGTGCACGAGGACGACGGCCTGGCGGGCGGCGCGCTCGACGAGGGCGACGACGTCGCGCGCCGGGGCGTCGCGCGGGACCGGCGGGGCGACGGGCTCGCCGAGCAGCCCCAACCGGTGCTTGAGCGCGAGGACGCGGTCGACGGCGCGGTCGAGCACCGCCTCCGCGACGAGGCCGCGGTCCAGCGCTGTCCCGAGGTGCGTGAACGCCTCGTCCCACAGGCTGAGGTCCACGCCTGCCTGCAGGGCGAGCGCGGCGGCCGAGGCGGGGTCGGGCGCGCTGTCGCGGAGGCGGTCGACGGCGGTGCCGTCGGCCATGACCAGGCCGCTCCAGCCCCAGCGTGCGCGGATCGTGCCGGTGAGGAGCTCCTCGTTGGCGCTGCACGGCACACCGTCGACGTCGTTGTACGCGGCCATGTAGCCGGCGACGCCGACGCGGGCGGCGGCGTGCGCAGGGCGCAGGTGCAGCTCGCCGAGCTCGCGCCGCCCGATCGGGGCGCCGGAACCGTTGCGACCGCCGATGCCGGCGCCCTGGCCGGCCAGGTGCTTGGCGACCACGGCGACGTGGGCGGCGTCGATCGGGTCGTCGCACGACGCGGTGCCCTGCATGCCGCGCACCGTGGCCGCGACGAGGGCGGCGGCGAGCGCCGGGTCCTCCGAGAAGCACTCCTCGGCGCGGCCCCAGCGCGGGTCGCGCAGCACGTCGAGGCCGGAGACGAGCGCGACGTGCGTGCCGCGGGCGCGCGCCTCGGCGGCGACGGCCGCGGCGAGCTCCTCGGTGAGCGCGGCGTCCATCCCGGCGCCGAGCGCGAGGTTGACGGGCAGCGTCGTGCCGCCGAGCGCCATGAGCCCGTGCGGCGCCTCCTCGACGAACAGCACGGGCAGCCCGTCGCCGTACCGGGTGACGTGCTCCTGCACGGCGGCGTAGGCCTCGGCGCTGCGCTCGGGCGGGACGCCGTTCTCCCACCGGACCGCGGACCACGGGTCGGCGCGCAGCACGCCGTACAGGGCGCCGAGACCGCCCCAGCGGTCGACCTCGCGGCGCAGCACGTCGGTGACCTGCGGTGCGCCGTCGACCCAGCGGACGGCCTCCCAGCCCTTGAGCCGCTGGTTGACCTGGCCGATACGGGTCGCGAGCGGGAGCGACGCCGCGGTGACGGGTGGGGTGGACGTCATCCCTTGACCGCCCCCGACAGCAGCGCGCGCTGCATCTGGCGCTGGAGCACCGTGTAGACGAGGTAGACGGGCAGCAGGGTGAACAGGGTGCCGGCCATGAGCACGCCGTAGTCGGTGCCGGCGTCGACCTTGAGCGTCGGCAGCGCGACCTGGATGGTGCGCTGCGCGGTGTCCGGTCCGATGAGGATCAGCGGGTACAGGTACGCGTTCCAGAACGACAGGAAGTTGAGCAGCAGGACCGTCGCGATCCCCGGGATGCAGATCGGCAGGTACACCTGGCGCAGCACCTGCAGCGACGTGGCGCCGTCCATGGAGGCCGCCTCCTCGAGCTCGCGCGGGATGGTCCGCATGAACGAGGTGAGGATGACGATCGACAGCGGCAGCGCCGTCGCGGGCAGCAGCAGCACGACGAACGTGCGGGTGTGGAAGAGCCCGAGCACGGCCGCGAGGAGGAAGGTCGGGAAGAGGGCGGCGAAGGACGGGATGAGGAACCCGAGCGCGAAGACGCTCTCGACGACCTTGCCGGCCCGCCCGGTGGCCCGGGCCAGCGCGAACGACGCGGGCAGCGCGAGCACGAGCGTGAGCACCAGGGCGCCGACGGTGGTGATCACCGAGTTGGCGATGGCGAGACCGAGGTCGGCCTGGTGGATGGCGGTCGTGAAGTTCGAGAGGTCCCACGTGGTGGGGAGCGCCAGCGGCGACTCGAAGATCTGCTCGTTGTCCTTGAACGACGAGACGATGAAGTAGTAGAAGGGCACGAGGAGCAGGGCGGCGTAGATCCACGCGAGCGTGCCGCTCGTGATCGAGCCGATGCGGTCGGACACCCGAAGGGCGGCGGTCTGCCGGGCCATGACGGTTCTCCTAGGGCGAGGTCGGGGATCAGTGGGTGGCGCGGAGCACGCGGCGGATGAGCCCCATGCCGACCAGGCCGATCACGAAGAGGATGACGCCGACGGCCTGGCTGTAGCCCAGGTCGGCCTCGACGAACGCCTTCTGGTAGATCAGGTAGGCGAGCGTCGTCGTCGAGGTGCCCGGCCCGCCCTGCGTCAGCAGCAGCACGTTCTGCGCGGAGTTGAACAGCATCGACAGGAACTGCAGCATCGTCACGACGCCGATGAAGTCCCGGGCGATCGGCCAGTACATGCGCCAGGCGACGCGCCAGTCGCCGGCGCCGTCGATGCGCGCGGCCTGGACGATCTCGGTGTCCACGCCGTCGAGCCGGGCGGCGATGAGCACGGCGGAGTAGCCGATGCCGCTCCACAGCTCCACGGCGATGATCGCGCCGAGGGCGGTGCTGGGGTCGGCCAGCCAGGCGGTGCCGTCGAACCCGAGGGGGCGCAGGACGCCGTTGACGAGGCCGTCCGGGTTGAGCATGGCGTAGAAGACCATGGCGGTCGCGGGCGCCGAGATGAGGGCCGGGATGAAGAGCAGGTAGCGCAGCACACGGTGCCCGCGGGGCTTCTGCACCACGTAGAACGCGAGCAGGAACGCCAGCACGATCATGATCGGCAGCCCGATCACGATCTGCACCGCCGAGTTGCGCACGGCGGCCCAGAAGGTCGGGTCGGCGAACACGGCGGTGAAGTTGCCGAGACCGGTGAAGGTGGGGGTGGCGAGCATGCCCGGCCAGGACAGGAACGCGATGACGAACATCGCGACCACCGGGCCGATCATGAAGACCGCGTACCAGACGAGGGCGGGCAGGGCGAGGCCGGGGAACCGTTCGCGCAGCGGGGCGCGGCGGCGCGACGCGGCGGGGGCCCCGGGTGACGGGGCGGCGGCGGGGGCGGTCGCGGTCCCGGCGGCGGCGAGCGTGGTCATGGGAGTCCTTTCCTGGCGCCGGCGGTCAGGCCGCCTGGTAGGCCTTCTCGAACGTGTCGACGATCTGCTCGGCGGACGCGGTGCCGTAGGCGGACGCGGTCGCCTTGACCATCGGTTCGAAGACGGCGTCGGGGATGAGCAGGTCGGGCAGCATGACGGGCGTGACGTCGTCGTCCGTGAGCCGGGAGGCCTGCGCGACCAGCGGGAAGTCCGTGCTGACGGTGTCGGTGACGCGGTTCATGTCGCGGCCGGAGCCCAGGATGAACGCGTCGATGACCTCGTCCGAGTACAGGTACTGCACGAACGGCTTGATGAGGTCGAGCTTCTCGGCGCCGTTCTTGCTGATCCAGATGCCGTGGCCGTTGTAGCTCTTGATCACGCTGGGGCGCGTCAGCACCCCGCCGGACGACGGCATCGGCCAGCCCCCGACGGTGACCTCCTTGGCCCGCTCGCCCGGGACGAGCGCCAGGGCCGACGACATCGCGGGCACGATCGCGGCCTTGCGGGTGTTGAACTGGGTCAGCTCGGAGTCAGAGGTGTAGCCCTGCACGTCGTCGACGAAGACGCCGGCGTCCCGGAGCTCGACGAAGTGCTCGACGCCCTTGAGGGCCCCCGCGCTCTCGGAGAGCTTGCCGGAGGAGAAGACGGTGCGCGCCTCGTCCTGGGTGAGGAAGCCCTGCAGGATCTGCAGGAACATCTTCTGGCCGCTCCAGTCGGAGCCGCCCACGGTCACCGGCCCGATGCCCTTCGAGCGCAGCGCGTCTGCCACGGCGATGAGCTCGTCGGAGGTCGTCGGGATGTCGACCCCGGCCTCCTCGAGCAGGCCGGTGTTGTACGACACCGGCCAGTTGGTGCGCGTGAACGGGAAGGCGCGCAGCCGGCCCTGCGGGTCGGTCCACTCGGTGAGCGCCTCGGGGAAGATCTTGTCGCGCAGGCCCCAGTCGTCGAGCAGGTCGGTCACCGGGATGGTGGCACCGAGCCGCGTCCACGACAGCGTGCGGCCCATCATGTTCACGATCGCGACGTCCGCGGCCTTCCCGGCGAGCGTGCTCGTCTCGAACACGATGGGCAGGTCGGAGCCGTTCTTGAGCTGGGCGACGGTCCGCCCGGTGCGGCGCTGGTAGTCGGCGACGACGTCCGCGAACACCTGGGCCCCGGCGACGGCGCCGCTGAGCTGGGTGTGCACGGAGATCGACCGCGGTCCGCTCCCGGCGGGAGCGAGGGCGCCGCAGCCCGCGAGCAGCGGGGTGAGGACCCCGCCGCCGATGGCCGCCTTCAGCACGGTGCGCCTGCTGACGCCGTGGGTCATTGGTCCTCCCTGAGAGCTACGGTGCGTCGTTCGGGGGGCGGAGCACAGCCTCCGCCACCGCTTCCTTGTAAAGCGGTACACATCAAGTGCCGTGCAACGTATACCGCTTTACATTCGTCGGTCAACCCCTCTACGCTCGGACGCACCATGACTGCCACGAGCCCGAGACGCGTGACCATCGCCGACGTCGCCAAGCACGCCGGCGTCTCGCCCTCCGCCGTGTCGCACGCCTTCAACGGTCGCCCCAACGTCTCCGAGGCGACGGCGGCCCGGATCCGGGCAGCCGCCGATGCGCTGAACTGGCGACCGAACTATGCCAGCCGCAAGGTCTCCGGCCAGGGCGGCCGCAGCCTCGGGCTCGTCATCGCCCGCTCCCGCGACACGTTCGGCCGCGACCCGTTCTTCATGCGGCTGCTGGCCGGCCTCACCGAGCCGCTCGCCGACATCGGCTGGTCCCTCTCGCTGACCCTCGTGCACGCGGACGAGGAGGAGCAGGTCTACCGCCAGTGGTGGGGCGAGCAGCGGGTCGACGCGTTCCTGCTGGTCGACGTCCGCAACGACGACCCGCGCCTGGCCCTCGTGGAGCAGCTCGGCGCCCCCGCGGCGCTCCTCGGCGCGCCCCTCGACGACGCCGTGCCCGCCGTCACGGTGCAGGACGACACCGCCGTCGCGACCGTCCTCGACCACCTGGCGGACCTCGGCCACCGCGACGTCGCCCGCGTCACCGACGCCCCCGGGCTCGCCCACACCCGGGCGCGCGACCGGCGCTTCTCGCAGGCCGCCGCCGAGCGGGGCCTGGACGCCTCGTTCGCCGCGTGGGACCCGACGGCCGCCGACCCGGTCGCCGACCTGCTCGGGCGCCTCGGCCCGGTCACCGCGGTCGTCGTCGACAGCGAGTCCATCGCCGCCGAGATCGTGGCGCACGCGCCCGAGCTCGGGGTCCAGGTGCCCGCGCAGCTGTCCGTCGTGGCCTGGGAGGACTCCTGGGTCTCGACGCTCGTGCGGCCGCGCCTGACCGCCCTCGACGCCCCCGTGGAGGAGAGCGCGCGCACCGCCGTCGCCCTCCTCGAACAGCTCGTCCGCGGCGAGGCCGTCTCGTCGCGGACCGTGAGCGGCCGGCGGCTCGTCGTGCGCGAGTCGACCGCCCCTGCACCCCGGTAACCCCCAGCATCTCCGAGACACAGCGAGGAAAGCTCCCTTGACTTCGACCGTGCCGCGCTTCGGCGTCAACTACACCCCGTCCCGCGACTGGATGTTCCAGTGGATGGCCGTCGACCCCGACGTCGTGCGCGCCGACTTCGAGGCGATCGCCGGGCTCGGTGTGGACCACGTCCGCGTCTTCCCGCTCTGGCCCGTGCTGCAGCCCAACCGGACCCTCATCCGCCGCCGTGCGCTCGACGACGTCGCGCTCGTGACGGACGTCGCGGCGGAGTTCGGGCTCGACGTCGCGGTCGACGTCGTGCAGGGCCACATGTCGGGCTTCGACTTCGTGCCGGCGTGGCTCGTGAACTGGCACGACGGCAACATGTTCGCCGACCAGGGCGCGGTCGACGCCCAGGCCGCCCTCGTGGCCGCCGTCTACGACGCGGTGCGCGACCGCCCGAACTTCCTGGGCCTCACCCTCGGGAACGAGCTCAACCAGTTCCTGGAACCCAACCCCGCCGCCATGCCCGCCACCCCGGAGCAGGTGACGCACTGGATGACGTCGCTGCTCGACGCCCCGCGCGACCGCGACCCGCGCCACGTCGTCGTGCACAGCGAGAACGACCACCTCTGGTACTGGGACGACCACTCGTTCCTGCCCGAGCACGCGTCCCGCCTGGGCGACATGACGACCGTGCACTCCTGGATCTTCAACGGCACGGCCGCGCGGTACGGGGCGCTGTCGCCGCAGTCCGTGCGGCACGCGGAGTGGATGATCGAGCTGTCGAAGGCGTTCGCGACCGACCCCGGCCGCCAGGTGTGGCTGCAGGAGGTGGGCGCCCCGTCGATGAACCTCGCCGAGGCCGAGATGCCGGAGTTCTGCACCCGCACCCTCGAGGCGGCCCTCACGACGCGTGACCTGTTCGCCGTCACCTGGTGGTGCTCGCACGACGTGACCCGCGACCTCGCGGACTACAAGGACCTCGAGTACTCGCTCGGCCTGCTCGACACCGAGAACCGCGTCAAGCCGCTCGGCCGCCGGTTCGCGGAGGTCGTCGCCGAGGCCCGCCGCGGCGCGCTGCCGCTCGCGCAGGAGCGCACCGTGGGCGTCGTCGTCGACGTCGACGCGGCGGACCTGCCCCTCTCGCGCCCCTCGCTCGGCCCGGGCGGCGCGGTCTTCGAGCTCTGGCACGACCTGCGCGAGCGTGGCGCCGCCGTGACCGTCGTGACCAGCGCGACCGCCGCCGACCCCGCGGCGCTCGCGGCGCGGGGGATCACCGAGCTCGCGCGCGTCGAGGTGCGCCAGCCCTGACCATCGCTGTGGGTACGAAAGTGGCGGGAATTCCCGAGGG
>NZ_JBSHCR010000046.1:0-35923 GCF_053615895.1 Isoptericola sp. NPDC055881 | reverse complement strand
ATTCCTGGGGGAATTCACGCCGTTTCCGTACCCACAACGACGGGGGCTCAGGCGTCGCGGCGCTTGAGCGTGATCGCGGCGGCGACGAGCAGCACCACCGTGTACCCGGCGAGGACGGCGTAGCCCACCCAGGGGTCGAGCAGGGCGTCCGTCGGCAGGCCGCGCGAGATGACGCGCTCGCCGGCGACGCTCGGCAGCAGCTTGTTGACCCAGTCGGTCCAGGCCGCGTCGGAGGCCTGGACCACGATGTTGAAGATCAGCGGCACGACGAAGAAGATCGCGACGATCGTGAAGATCGCGCCCGCGCTGTGCCGCATCAGGGTGCCGACGGCCATCGCGAACGCCGCCACCGTGGCGAGGTAGAGCACGCAGCCGGCCAGCGCGCGGACCTGCTCGGAGTCCGAGAGGTCCACGCTCATGCCGGCGTCCTCGAGCAGCGGCGCCGTCGCGACGTACGCGATCGCGAGGGCGGCGCTCACCACCACCGCGGTGGTGAGGACGATGACGACCAGCTTGGCCCAGAGCACGGGCAGGCGGCGCGGCACGGCCGCGAACGTCGAGCGCACGGTGCCCGTCGAGTACTCGCTGGTGACGATCAGCGTGGCCAGCACGCCCACGGCGAGCGCCCCGAACGAGTAGCCGAAGGTGACGATCGTGGTGCCGTTGAGCCCGATCGCCTGGAGCCCCGGGTCCTGGGACATGCCCTCGGACATCTCGGGCGTCTGCGTCGCCGCGCGCACGATCGCGGCCATCATGAGCGCCAGCCCGACCATGACGACGGCGGTGATCACCACGGTCCACACCGTCGAGCGCAGGGTGCGGAACTTGATCCACTCGCCGTGCAGCACGCGGCCGAACGAGACGCGACGGACGACGACGGCGGGCGCGGGCCCGCGGGGCGGTGCGGTGGCCGTGGTCATCGGGGTGCTCCGTCCGTCGTCGCGCCGGCGTCCGCCGTCGGGGGCGCCGCACCGGCCAGGGACTCGGTCTGGTACTCCACGGAGTCCGCGGTCAGCTCCAGGTAGGCCTCCTCGAGCGTCGAGGAGACGGGCGTGAGCTCGTGCAGGACGACGCCTCCGGCCGCGGCGAGCTCGCCGATCCGGGCGGCGTCGAGCCCGGTCACCTCGAGGGCGCCGTCGTCGGCCGGGACGACGTCGGCGCCCTCGCGCCGGAGGACGTCGCCGAGGTCGGCCGCCTGCGGGGAGCGGACGCGCACCACGTGCCGCGACGCCCCGTCGACGAGGTCCTGCACAGGGGTGTCCGCGAGGATGCGGCCGCGGCCGATGACGATCACGTGGTCGGCGGTGAGCGCCACCTCGCTCATGAGGTGGGAGGAGAGGAACACCGTGCGGCCCTCGCCCGCCAGGTAGCGGGCCAGGTTGCGCACCCACAGGACGCCCTCCGGGTCGAGGCCGTTCACCGGCTCGTCGAGGATGAGGGTGCGCGGGTCGCCGAGCAGCGCGACGGCGATGCCGAGCCGCTGGCCCATCCCGAGGGAGAAGCCGCCCACGCGTTTGCGGGCCACCGGCGCGAGGCCGGTCAGCTCGACGACCTCGTCCACCCGGGCGGGCGAGATCCCGTGCGTGGCGGCCAGGGCCAGGAGGTGCTGGCGCGCCGTGCGACCGGGGTGTGCCGCCTTCGCCTCGAGGAGCGCGCCCACCTGGGCGAGCGGCTCCGCGTGCTCGGCGTACGGGCGGCCGTTGACGGTGACCGTGCCCGCCGTGGGCCGGTCGAGGCCCATGATCATGCGCATCGTGGTGGACTTGCCGGCGCCGTTCGGGCCGAGGAAGCCCGTCACCACGCCTGGCCGCACGGTGAACGACACGTCGTCCACCGCGAGCTTCGGTCCGTACCTCTTGGTCAAGCCCTGTGCTTCGATCATGTCGCCCCCGGGGTCGTCATGTCGGGTGCCGTCCCGGCCGCCTCGTCACGGGAGTGGTCGAGACCGAGCCTACGTGCGGGTCGGCGTGTCGTCATGGGCAGGGCGAATGATCCGGGCGGGTGCGGGACACTCTGGGCCATGCGCCTCCGCCAGCAGCCCGACCCGCGACCCGACCCGCAGCCCGACCCGCAGCCCGACGACCTCGCCTTGGCGCTGCGCGCGGCGCTGGCGGGTGCAGCACGGGGGATGGCGTACTTCGCGCAGGTGCAGGACCTCGCGCGCGACCGGAAGGTCGACGGGTCGGTCGTGACGGAGGCCGACCTCGCGGTGGAGCAGGAGGTGCGGCGCGTGCTCCTGGCCGGCCGCCCGGACGACGCGTTCCTCGGGGAGGAGACGGGCGAGCTCGGCACCGGGCGCCGGCGCTGGATCCTCGACGGCATCGACGGCACGCTCGTCTTCGTCGAGGGCGACGACCGGTGGCAGACCCTGGTCGCGCTCGAGGAGGACGGTGAGGTGACCGTCGGCGTCGTGATCGTGCCCGCTCAGGGCCAGGTCTGGTACGCCGCGCGGGGCCGGGGCGCGTTCGTCGCGGACGTCGTCGACGGGGTCGTGACGGCGGAGCGGCCGTTGCGGGTCGGGGCGCCGCCGGCGTCGCTCCGGTCGGCCCGGACCGCGGTGCTGCCGCCGGTCGAGATGGTGCCCGACCGCTACCGGGCCGAGGTGGACCGGGTCGCCGGGGTCGTGGAGGTCACGGGCTGGCGCGTGCACGGCGCCCTCCTCGTCGCGGCCGGCGAGCTCGACCTCGCCGTCCAGGTCGGGGGCAAGGTGTGGGACTACGCGCCGCTGTCGTTGATCGTCGCGGAGGCGGGGGGCGCGTTCGGCGGGGACGACGGGCAGCCGCACCCGGTGACCGGCACCGGGGTGTTCGCGGGTGACGCGGTCACGGCGGCGGCAGCGCGTGGCGTGCTGACGGGCGTGGCGTGCTGACGGATGTCGGCGGGCCGGGAACCTATCGCGACCCGGAAGCGTTCCCTACGATGGATCGCACGGCCAGCGACCCGGCACTGCGCGCGCGACGTCCCGTCGTCGGGCACCCGGCAGCCGCGACCAGGAGGAGTTCATGAGCAACCCCGTCTTCTCGAACAGCGACGTCTTCGGCGAGCCTCGCCGCAACGGCGCGCGTCAGGGGGCCCGGCCCGGCGGCACCGCGACGGCCCAGCCGCAGTACGGGCAGGCCGCCTACGGCGCCGGATCCGCGGGCAGCACCGGCGCGCAGGCCGCGGACGCGGCGTCGCTCGAGAACATGTACCAGGCGCCGTCCGCCACCACGGCGGACACCAAGCGCCTCACCTACGACGACGTCATCATCAAGACCGGCGGGCTGCTCGCGCTGCTCGTCGTGGTGGCCGCGGTCACCTGGAACTTCGCACCGGGCCTCTGGCCGATCGGCATGATCGCCGGGCTCGTGCTCGGTCTGGTCAACGCGTTCAAGAAGAACCCGAGCCCGGCCCTCATCATCGCGTACACGGTGGCGGAGGGCGTGTTCCTCGGCGGCATCAGCATCGCGTTCGCGCAGATCGCCGTCGGCAGCTCGGGTGAGCCGCTGACGTCGGTCGTGCTGCAGGCCGTGGTCGCGACGATGGCGACCTTCGGCGCCGCGCTGTTCCTGTTCAAGTCCGGCAAGGTGCGCGTCACGCCGAAGTTCACGCGCTGGCTGCTCATCGCGATGGTGGGCTACCTGGCGTTCTCTCTGGTCAACGTCGTCCTCATGTGGACGAACGTCGCTGGTGGGGAGTGGGGCCTGCGCTCCGGCCCGATCGGCATCATCGTGGGCCTGGTGGCCGTCGGCCTCGCCGCCGCGTCGCTGATCATGGACTTCGACTCCATCAAGCGTGGTGTCGAGCAGGGCGTCCCGGCGAAGTTCGCCTGGTCGGCCGCGTTCGGCCTGATCGTCACGCTGGTCTGGCTGTACCTGGAGATCCTGCGCATCCTCGCGATCCTGCGGGGCGGCGACTGACGCTCGACGAGCACTCGGCCGACGGCCGGTCACCCCACGGGGTGGCCGGCCGTCGTCATGCCGCGACCGTCTCGCTCACCGGCGCAGGCGCTGCCAGGCGGTGCACCGCCCACGCCACGAGGCCCAGGCCGGCGGCCATGAGGACACCGTGCCCGACGCGCACGGCCGGCGTCCCGAAGAACTGGGGCAGGTAGAGCAGCAGGCCGGCGGCGAGCGGGACGCCGGACCACCGGGGCCGCGCCCCGCCGCGCCACAGCGCGACGGCGGTGAGCACACCGGCCGCGGCGAGCAGGGCGAGCCCGACGCCGAAGAGAGTCATGGCGGCGGGCTGCTCGCGCAGCGCGTCGGCCTCGGCGAGGAGCGCCGTGTCGCCCGTGCGCAGCGCGGCCTGGGCGAGGGTGCGGATGCCGAAGATCTCCGCGCCGTAGTACAGGGCGGCCATGCCGGCGCCGGCCCACGCCGTCACGACCGCCGCCGTGGCCGCACGGGCGCCGGGGCGGCCGCGCAGCAGCGTCCGCACGCCGAGGAGCGTGGGCGCGAGCATCCCGAGCCCTGCGATCCCGCACAGGTGCGCCAGCACCCAGCGGTCGGAGGCGAACCCTTCGGCGAGCGCGACGGACGGCACCGACTCGTCGGGCCAGGGGCGCAGCACGGGGAAGAGCAGCAGGAGCACGCCCGCCGCGACCGCGCCCGCGGCGGTCCAGCGTGCCACCGCGGGGGAGCCGACGCCGTGGCCGGGCCCCGCGGTCGGAGTCGCACGGGGGGCGGCAGGGTGCGGTGCGGCGGTCATGACGGCTCCTGGGAGGCGGCCGACGGCGCGTCGGCGAGGGCGGAGACACCGGCGACGAGCATGTCGACCAGCGCGTCGAAGCTGCGGTCGAGGTCCTCGGGGAGCCGGAACCCGCGGCTGGCCTCGAGGGTGACGAAGCCGTGCACGGAGGCGCGGACCGCCCGGACGGCGTCGACCGTCCGGTCGTCGGGCAGCCCGAAGCCGCGCAGCACGGCCCCCACCAGGGCGACGACGCGGGCTGCGGCGGTGCGGTGCTCGGCGTCCTCGGGGTCGTCCGGGTCGGGCGCGAGCTGGGTGGCGGCGTAGCGGCCGGGGTGCGCGAGGGCGTAGTCGCGCCACGCGTGCGCGAGGGCGCGCAGGGCGTCGGGGCCCGCCCGGCCGACCGTCGCGGCGGCGCTCGCCGTGGTCAGCTCGTCGAGGATCGCCATCGCGACGTCGCGGCGCAGCGCCGCCAGCGAGCCCACGTGCTTGTAGAGGCTCGGGGTGGCGACCCCGGCGGTGGCGGCGACCTTCGCGAGGGTGAGGTCTGCCAGACCGGTCGGCCCGCCCGCGTCCACCTGCTCCAGCGCGATGCGCACCACCGCGTCGCGCGAGAGCCCGGCCCTAGGCACGAGCGCCCTCGTCGCGGATGCTCCCGTCGGCCGCGGGGAGGCCCGCGAGGAAGTCGAGGACGGCGGGGGTCACGACGTCGGGCGCCTGGTGCTGGGGGTAGTGGCCGACGCCGGGCACCAGGAGCTCGCTGCCGCCCAGCGCGTCGCGCATGCGGCCGAGCTCGGCCCCGGCGTCCTTGTAGTCGGGGTCGAGCTCCCCGACGACGACGAGCGACGGCGCCTGGACGCGAGAGACGAGCGGCTCGATGACGGAGTGGTCGAGCGCGACAGCAAGGTCGCGGAAGGAGCGCAGGTGGGCGGCGTCGGACATGCTGCGCCGGATCTCGGCCACATGCTGCGCGTGCCGCGGCGACTTGCGTCCCTTGGCGAACATCGAGGTGTACAGCGAGCCCCACGCCGCCGCGCCCCACGGGCGGACGAAGAGGACGCGGTAGAGCAGGCGGTTGGTGCGGAGCTGGGCGGGGGAGCCGAGCTCCCGCAGGTGCGGCGCCATCAGCACGAGCCCGCGCACGAGGTCGGGGCGCTCCGCGGCGGCCCAGACGGCGGCGGACCCGCCCATGGAGCTGCCGACCAGCACTGCCGGGCCGGCGTCGAGGTGCTCGACCAGGGCGACCAGGTCGGTGCCGGTGGCGACGTCGCCGTGGGTGGTGAACGTGGTGTCCGAGTCGCCGTGGCCCCGCAGGTCGGCGACGACGACCCGGTGCCCTGCCGCGACGAGCGCGGGGACGAGGTCGTCGTACGTGGAGCGCAGGTCGCCCATGCCGGGCACCGCGACCACGAGCGGGCCGGTGCCCGCGTCCGTGTAGGCGAGGCGCCCCTCGGGGCGGGAGAGGTACTTGACCGTCGTGGTGGAGTTGATGTCCATAGCCGCAAAGCTAATGCCGTTAGCCGGACGGCGCAAGAGGTTCCTCGAAAAAAGTTCTCCGCCCGTGTCGATCCCGTCGTGCCCCGTTCGACCTGGGGATGAGAAGGTCGCCAGGAGGGCGACCCGCGCACACGACAGGGAGCACGACGATGGCCAAGTACATGCTGATCATGCGGTCCGACGACGCGGCGCAGCGCGCGTTCCAGGAGTCCGGCCTCAGCTTCGACGACATGCTCGAGCGGATGGGCCGCTACAACGACGCGCTGATCGAGGCGGGGGTGCTGGTCGCCGCCGAGGGGCTCGAGGAGCCGGAGAAGGGGGTCGTCGTCGACTACTCGGGCGCCGAGCCGGTGGTGACCGACGGGCCTTACGGCGAGACCAAGGAGCTGTTCAACGGCTACTGGATCCTCGACGTCGACACGATCGACGACGCCGTCGCCTGGGCGCGGAAGGCACCGCTCGCCGGCCCGGGGATGAAGGCCGAGATCCGCCGCATCCCGTCGATCGACGAGTTCCCGCAGGACAACGAGTGGGTGCGCCGGGAGCGTGCCTGGCGCGAGCGCACCCACCAGCTCTGAGCTGACGACCCGACCACCCCCAACAGACCACCCACGACCGGACGGAGCGACGACGATGCCGAAGTACATGCTGATCATGCGCGGGACCGACGAGGGTCAGGCTGCCTACGAGCAGCTCGACTTCAGAGAGGTCATCGCGGCGATGGGCCGCTACAACGAGTCGATGATGGACGCCGGGGTGCTGGCCGCCGGCGAGGGGCTGTCCGACGCCTCCGAGGGCGCCGTCATCGACTTCTCCACCGACACGCCGGTCGTCACCGACGGCCCCTACGGCGAGACCAAGGAGCTCTTCAACGGCTTCTGGATCGTGGACGTCGCCACCAAGGAGGAGGCGATCGAGTGGGCCAAGCGGGCCCCCCTGAGCGGACCGGGCACCAAGCTCGAGGTGCGCCGCGTCAACGGGCCCGAGGACTTCCCGCAGGACGACGAGTGGATCCAGAAGGAGGTCGGCTGGCGCGAGGAGCAGGCGCAGCGCGGCCAGTGAGCGCCCCGGTGCCGCACGACGAGGGTCGCGCCGACGGTGGCGCGGCCTCTCGTCGTGCGGTCGAGGCGGTCTGGCGCATCGAGTCCAGCCGGATCGTCGGCGCGCTCGCGCGGTACACGAACGACTTCGCGCTCGCCGAGGACGTCGCGTCCGAGGCGCTCGCGGAGGCGCTGGTCGCCTGGCCTCGCGACGGCGTGCCGCGCGATCCCACCGCGTGGCTGCTCGCCACCGGGCGCCGTCGGGCCATCGACGCGTTCCGGCGCCGGTCGGGGCGTGACGAGCGGTACGCCGCCCTCGCCCGCGACCTCGGGGAGGGCGGCACGGTCACCGGAGCACCCGGCGCGATGGCGGGCGACGACGACCTGCTGTGGGACCCGGACCGGATCGAGGACGACCGGCTCGCCCTGCTGTTCGTCTCCTGCCACCCCGTGCTGGCCAAGGAGGCGCGGATCGCCCTCACCCTGCGCGTGGTGGGCGGCCTGACCACGGAGGAGATCGCGCGCGCGTTCCTCGTGCCGGTGCCGACCGTGCAGGCCCGCATCACGCGCGCGAAGAAGACGCTCGCCGCGGCACGGGTGCCGTTCGAGGTGCCCTCCGTCGAGGACAGGCCGGAACGCCTCGGCTCGGTGCTCCAGGTGCTCTACCTGATCTTCTCGGAGGGCTCGACGGCGTCAGGTGGGGACGACTGGATGCGCCCCGACCTCGCGTACGAGGCGGTGCGGCTCGCGCGCGTGCTGACCCGTCTGGTGCCGGACGAGCCCGAGGCGCACGGGCTGCTCGCGCTGCTCGAGCTCACCGCGGCGCGGTTCGCGGCACGCACCGGGCCGGACGGTGCGCCCGTGCTGCTCGAGGACCAGGACCGGCGGCGGTGGGACCGGTCGGCGATCCGGCGCGGCCGCGACGCGCTCGCCTCGGCGGTCGCCGCGGGGCGCGGCCTCGGCCCGTACGGGTTGCAGGCCGCGATCGCGGAGCAGCACGACACGGCTCGCTCGGTGGCAGAGACCGACTGGGAGCGGATCGTGCTGCTCTACGAGGCGCTGGGCCGGGTGGCGCCGTCGCCGGTCGTCGAGCTCAACCGCGCTGTCGCGGTGGCGATGGCGAGCGGAGCGGCGGCCGGGCTCGCCGTCGTGGACGAGCTGGTCGCCCGGGAGGTGCTGTCCGGCTCCTACCTGCTGCCCTCGGTGCGCGGGGAGCTGCTGGCGCGGCTGGGCCGGCGCGCCGAGGCGCGGGGAGAGCTCGAGCTCGCCGCCCGCCTGTGCGGCAACGCGCGCGAGCGCGGGGTGCTGGAGCGCAAGGCCGCGGCCCTCTGACCCGCGAGCTGTCAGAACCACGTGCTGCCAGAGCGGGACCTGGCTCTGACAGCTGGCGCGGCCCGAGAGTTGTCAGAACCGCGTCACGCTAGGGCGTCACCTGGTTCTGACAGGTCGGGGGCGGCGGGGCAGGGTCGCGACGGCGACACCGGCCAGCGCCAGCACCCCGCCCAGCAGCACGACGGGCGCGGGGACCTCGTCGAGCAGCGCCCACGACAGCAGCACCACGAGCGGGGGCACGGCGTACGTCGAGGCTGCCGCGCGCCCCGCGCTCACGCGCCCGAGGGCGTAGCCCCAGGTGGTGAACGCGATCGCCGTCGGGAAGATCCCCAGGTAGACGACGCCGAGCAGGGACGACGTCGGGGCCGCAGCCGCCTGCGAGACGAGGGCGGGCAGGAACGGCAGCGCCGCGACCGTGCCCGCGAGGCAGCCGAGCCAGGTCATGGTGAGCGCGTCGACATGGGGGAGCAGGCGCTTCTGCAGGGTCGCGGCGCCGGCGTACAGGACGGCGGACGCGAGCCCGAGCACCACGCCGGCGACGTCGAAACGGCCCGACGTGGTCGCGACGGCGATGACGACGACGCCCGTGAACGCGACGGCGATGCCTGCGAGCAGCCGCCGCGGGAACCCTTCGCGCAGCAGGAAGCCCGCCAGGACGGCGACGAGCATCGGCGCGATGTTGACCAGCAGCGCGGTGGTCCCGGCGTCGAGGTGCTGCTCGGCGGCGTTGAGCGTGAGGTTGTAGGCGCCGAACCACGCGACGCCCCACGCGAGCACCAGCACGAGCATCCGGCCCCGGGGGAGGCGCACGGGCGCTCGACGGCGGAGGCGGGCGATCCCCAGGATGACGGTCAGGGCGGCCGTGCCCACGGCCACCCGGCCGAGGGTGAGCGCGCCGGCGTCGAGGTCGTGGCCGACGGCGCGGACGCCGACGAACGCCGACGCCCACAGCACGACGGTGACCGCCATCGCCGTCACGGTGAGCGCGCCGACGCGGGCTGCGCCCACCGGGGGAGCGGAGGACGGCGTGAGGACGGGGGCCGGTCGGGCGTCGGGAAGGGCCATGTGCCGATCGTGCCCTGCGACGACGCATCAGCACCAGTTCTGATATCTACCGAACGCTTCAGTCTCGCTGTAGTGTCGCGACATGCTCGACGTCCACCGTCTCCGCGTCTTCCGGTCCGTGGTCGCGAGCGGCTCCGTCGCCGCCGCGGCCGGCAACCTCGGCTACACGCCTTCGGCCGTGAGCCAGCACGTCGCGGCGCTGCAGCGCGAGACCGGGCTGCAGCTGCTCGCTCGGCACGGCCGCGGCGTCCGCCCCACCGCCGCGGGCCAGGCGCTCGCCGCCCAGGCCGACGGGCTGCTCGCACGGCTGGGCGAGGTGGAGACGTTCGTCGCCGACCTGCGCTCCGGGCGGTCGGGCAGCCTGTCGATCGCCTACTTCGCGTCCGTCGGCTCGGCCTGGCTCCCGGCCGTGGTCAGCACCCTCACCGCGGGCTTCCCGGGCGTGCGCCTCGACCTGGAGCTCACCGAGGAGATCCCCGCGG
Source organism: Isoptericola sp. NPDC055881 (assembly GCF_053615895.1). NCBI lineage: Bacteria > Bacillati > Actinomycetota > Actinomycetes > Micrococcales > Promicromonosporaceae > Isoptericola > Isoptericola sp. NPDC055881. The sequence continues at coordinate 25,839 of NZ_JBSHCR010000046.1, read as the reverse complement.
ACGCGTCGCGGAGGGCCGACCTCCAGCTCGCCGTCGCGCAGCCCGACTTCCGTCCTGCCGCCGGGACCACCGCGCACCACCTGCTCGACGACCCGTACGTCGCGGTCGTCCGCGAGGACCACCCGCTGGCGGGGCGTGACGAGATCGAGCTGGCCGAGCTGGTCGGCGACCGCTGGATCGACAACGACTTCGCCCGGGGCTGGTGCCGTCGCAACCTCCTCGAGGCGTGCCGTGCGGCGGGCTTCAGCCCTACGTTCGCCGTCGAGGCGCACGACTACCCGACGGCTGTCGCGTTCGTCTCCGCCGGGATCGGCATCACCGTGCTCCCCGCGCTCGGGTCCGTGCGCCCGGCGGCGGGCACGGTGGCCGTGCCCGTGACCCGCCCGGTGCCCGTGCGGTCGATCTACGCGCTCGTCCAGGACGCCGTCGCCGACACCCCGCCGGTGCGCGCGGCGCTCGCCGCGCTGCGCGACGTCGCCGGGTCGTCGTCACCGTCTGCCGCGTAGGCTGGACGGCGCACTGCCGCCCGGCCACCCGCGGCGGCCCCCGACGAAGACGAGGTACCCCTGTGACCACGCTCCCCACCGCCACCGGCGGCTTCGGCGACAAGCCCGAGATCACGTTCCCCGAGGGTGACGCCCCCGCCGGCCTGCAGGTCCAGGTGCTCGAAGAGGGCACCGGCCCGGTGGTCGACGCCGGCCGCACCATCGTCGTCAACTACCTCGGGCAGACCTGGGGCGGCGGCGTGTTCGACAACTCCTACGACCGCGGCCAGACCATCGACTTCCCGATCGGTGTCGGCGCGGTCATCGGCGGCTGGGACAAGGGCCTGGTCGGCCGCAACGTGGGCGACCGCGTGCTGCTGTCCATCCCGTCGGAGCACGGCTACGGCCAGCGCGGTGTGCCGCAGGCCGGCATCCCGGGCGGCGCGACGCTCGTCTTCGTGGTCGACGTCGTCGGCGTGCGCTGATCCGGACGGCGAGGTAGTTCGGCCCGCGACGAGGTAGTCCTGCACACGGCGAGGTAGTCCTGCACACGGCGAGGTAGTCGCCGCACGAGTGCGGCAGGACTACCTCGCCGTGCGTGGTGCTACCTCGCGGTGTCCGGGACTACCTCGCCGTGCGCGTCAGCGGCGGCGGGACCGGGTCACGGTGAACTTCGGGTTCTGCTCGATGTGCACGGTGGGCCCGACGGAGCGGGTGAGTGCCTGCCGGTAGTGCAGCGCGGTGTTGAAGACGCACCACAGCTCGCCGCCCTGGCGCAGCGCACGCCCCGCTGCGCGGAACATCCGGTGCGCCGCGTCGGTCCGGACCGCGGACCGGTCGTGGAACGGCGGGTTGAGCAGGATCAGGTCGACGCTCGCGGGCTCCAGGTCCTCGCCCGCGTCACCCCGCAGCACGACGACGCGGTCGCCGACGCCGTTGGCCTCGGCCGTCGCGCGGGTCGACGCGACGGCCGCGGCGGAGCGGTCCGTGCCGACCACCCGGGCGTCGGGGTATCGCAGCGCGAGCACGGTGGCGAGCAGCCCGGTGCCGCTGCCCAGGTCCAGCGCGTCGTGCACGCGGTCGGCGGCGGGCCACTTGCCGGCGGTCGTCAGCAGGAAGCGGGTGCCGAGGTCCAGCGCAGGGCCGGCGAACGTGCCGCCGTGCGCGACGACGGTGACGCCTGAGGGCGTCGAGCCGCCCGCAGGGGTTCCCGCGGTGAGCAGCTCGGCGTCCTGCAGGACGGCGCGCGCGGGGAAGGCCGGTGCGGCGTCGCGCGCCTCGGGGCGCACCCCGGACGCGACGAGCACCCGGGACTTCTGGCGCGCCAGGCTCGCACGGACGTCGGTGAACGACGCGCCCAGCACCTCGTTCATCGAGCGCGTCATGTGCTTGACCCGACCGCCGGCGAGGACGGTGACGTCGGGCGCGGCGACCCGGGCGATCGCCTCGGCGATCTCGGTCAGCTCGGCGAGCGACGACGGGAGCTGCATCAGCACCAGGCGCGCGCCCTCGAACAGCCCCGCCTCGAGGTGGTCGAAGCTGGTGACGTCCACCTCGGGACGGTCTCCCCGGACGGCGTCCATGAGCGGCTCACCGCGGTGGTGCTGGAGGGCGGCCTCGGCGGTGACGGCGTCCGTGGATGCGCGGACCGTCGCCGGGCCGAGCGTGAGCGCGCCGAGCGTGAGCGCACCGAACCGGTCGCCGACGACGACGACGTCGTCGGGCCCGGCGGCCGCGAGCAGCGGGGCCGCCTCGTCCAGCAGCAGCCGGTCGGTGGCGTCGACGGCGACGGGCCCGTCCGCACGGTCGCCGTCCTCCGGCCAGGGGGTCAGCGCGCCCAGCACCGCGGCGAGCCGCACGGCGGGGTCGGCGGGCAGCGTGGGATCGGGCGTGGCGTCAGGTTCGGGAGTGTGGTGCACCTGACCAGTCTCCCCGACGCAGACGGTCCTGCCCGACGGCGCCCTACCCTGGCGCCATGAGCGAAGCCAGCGAGGCGACCGGAACCGATGTGCCGGGGCCGGCGTCGACCGCGCGCGTGTCGATCACCTACTGCACCCAGTGCCGGTGGCTCATGCGGGCGGCATGGGTGGCGCAGGAGCTGTTGCAGACGTTCCGGACGCGCCTCGGCGAGGTCGCGCTGGTGCCGGGCACGGGCGGGGTGTTCCGGGTCGAGCTCGACCCCGGGGACGGCGGCGAGGTCGTCCTGCTGTGGGACCGCGCCACGGGCGGCGGGTTCCCGGAGATCCCGCCGCTCAAGAAGGCGGTCCGGGACGCCGTCGCGCCTGACCTCTCGCTCGGTCACACGGACCGGGTGCAGCCGGCGCCCTGAGCGTCACGGGGAGAGGGTCAGCGGGACCGGCGCGCCTCGCGCGCGGCCTGCTCGGCGGCCTTCTCCGCCACCCGGTCCTCCTCCTCACGGACCTTCGCGGCCGTCTCGCGCTCGGCGACGAGCCAGGCGGGCGGGTCGTCGCGCAGCTCGTCGATCTGCTCGGTGGTCAGCGGCTCGGTGACGCCGCCGCGCGCGAGGCCCGCGATGGAGATGCCGAGGCGGCCGGCGACGACGGGCCGCGGGTGCGGGCCCTGACGGCGCAGGTCGTCGAGCCACTGCGGGGGGTTCTTCTCGAGCTCTTCGAGCTCGGCGCGCGTGACGCCGTGCTCCTGGAACTCGGGCGGGGTGGCGGGCAGGTACACCCCGAGCTTCTTCGCCGCGTTCATCGGCTTGAGGACCTGCTGGGAGAAGGGGGTTCCGGCCATGGGCCCCAGCGTAGTCGCGACGGCCCGTGCGCGGCGCCCACGTAGCCTGGTCACGTGACCGAGCAGGCGGACGACCAGGTGGACGACCCGGCGGGCGAGGGCCCTGACAGCACCCCCGAGGTGCCGGACGACGCGCCGGTCTTCCGGCTCGGCTACGTACCGGGCGCGACCCCGGGACGCTGGGCGGGCACCTGGCGCGACCGGCTCCCCGACGTGCGGCTGGAGCTCGTGCAGGTCGAGGCGGCCGACGCGGCTGCCGCGCTGGTCGACCGGCGCGTGGACGCCGCGGTCCTGCGCCTGCCGGTGGACGGTGACGTGCTGCACGCCATCCCGCTCTACACGGAGGTGCCGGTCGTCGTCGTGTCGCGCGACCACCTGATCGCCGCGACCACCGAGGACGAGGTCGTGACGGCGGACGACCTCGCGGACGACGTCGTGTGGCTGCCGATGGACGACGTGCTGTTCGCGGACGGCGGGCCGGTCCCGGGGCGCGCGCCAACGTCCGCGGACCCGGGGTCCACCGAGGACCTGCGCCCCGCGACCACGGCCGAGGCGATCCAGTGGGTGGCGACAGGCGTGGGCGTCGCCGTCGTCCCGATGTCCCTCGCGCGGCTGCACCACCGCAAGGACGTCACGTCCCGGGTGCTCGACGGCGGCCCGGGTGCGCCGGTGGGCCTGGCCTGGCTGGTGGAGGGGCTCTCCGACGAGGAGCGCGAGCTGGTCGAGGAGATGATCGGGATCGTGCGCGGCCGCACCGTGAACAGCTCGCGGGGCAGGGCAGGGCGCGACCGGGGCGAGGCGGCGGAGCCCTCGCGGGGTGCCGCGGACGCGGGGCGGACGGGCCGGGCAGCGGGGCGGCGCGAGGGCGGCCGCGGGGGCAAGCAGCCCCCTGCGCGACGCCCGCGCGGCGGCGGGAAGCCCGGGCAGGGGAGGGGTCGAGGAGGGCGCGGAAGGCGCTGAACCGCACCAATGGGCAGGTTGGGGTGAATCTCCAGAAATTTCACCCTTCCACGGATGAATCGGACTCGCTAGCATTCCGGCGTCCGTCGCTGCGGTCGATCCCGCCTGCCCAGAGGAATACTCGTGCGCACTCCTGCCGTCCTCGGAGCCTCCGTGCTCCTGCTCGCCTCTCTCGCCGTGGCCGCTCCCGCCTCGGCAACGCCCTCGGGCCAGTGGCAGGGGGTCGACGACACCCGCAACGGCGCGCACTGGGACGGCGGCTCGGCGGCGGCCGGCGACACGACGTTCGGCTGGGCCGCGGACACGCGGTCCTGGGACGGCGACACCTGCCCCGACATGGACGTCGCCAAGACGAACACGACCGGCGACCCGCTCACCGTCGACCTGGTCGCGCCCGAGGGCAAGCTCATCTCGGCGTACTGCATCAAGTCGGGCTCGGCGAAGCAGGGGGAGGGCCCCAAGATCGTCGTCCTCGACGAGCCTGTCGCCACGCTGACGATCGCCTACCCGACCGGGGGCAAGTGCAAGGCGATCAGCCACTACGCGGTCGCCTACGTGGACGCGCCGAAGCCCCCGGTGACGCCGGGTACGCCCGAGACGCCCGGCACGCCCGAGACGCCGGGCACGCCCGAGCAGCCCGGTACGCCGGAGCAGCCGGGCACGCCGGAGCAGCCGGGGACGCCCGAGCAGCCGGGCACGCCGGAGCAGCCCGGGACGCCGGAGCAGCCCGGGACGCCCGAGCAGCCGGGCACGCCGGAGACGCCGAGCACGCCGGAGCAGCCGGAGCAGCCGACCCCGTCGCCGTCCTCGACCCCCCTGGCGACGGCCCCCGCGGACGACGAGACCCCCGGCATGGGTGGCGCGGACTACGCGGACGACACGCCGCCGACGGACGAGACCGTCGCGGACACCAGCGGCGGCACCCTGGGCCGGGTGCAGGAGCAGGCTGCGGTGGAGGCGCCCGAGTCGCTGCCCGTCACCGGGGCGCAGGTCCTCGGGATCGCGATGGCGGCCGTCGCGCTGCTGGGCGCCGGCGCGGGCGCGCTGCTCTGGGTCCGCCAGCGCCGCGCGAGCTGACGACCGGGGTCAGCTCCCCGAGGTGAAGGCCGCCGCCAGGGCGCGCACGGTGTCCACCGTGTCCGCCTCGGCGGCGGTCTTGTCGTCGCGGTAGCGGACGACTCGCGCGAACCGCAGCGCCATGCCGCCGGGGTAGCGGGTGGAGCGCTGCACGCCGTCGAAGGCGATCTCCACCACCTGCTCGGGGCGCACCTGCACGATGTACGACGAGCCGTCCGTGGGCGACGTCGCGAGCTCGGTGAAGCGCTCGGTCTGCCATGCGAGCGTCGCGTCGGTCATGCCCTTGAAGGTCTTCCCGAGCATGACGAACCCCCCGGTGTCGGGGTCGCGCGCGCCGAGATGGATGTTCGACAGCCAGCCCTGCCGGCGCCCGGAGCCCCACTCGACGGCCAGGACGACGAGGTCGAGCGTGTGCCGCGGCTTGACCTTGACCCAGCCGGCACCGCGTCGACCGGCGGCGTAGGGGGCGGCGAGGTCCTTGAGGACGAGACCCTCCTGTCCCGCGGCGACGGTGTCGGCGAAGAACTGCTCGACCTCGGCGACGTCGGCGGACACGAGGCGAGGCACCACCACCTCAGGGGGCAGCACCCGGTCGAGCACGGCGAGACGTTCGGACGCAGGCGCGTCGATGAGGTCGGTGCCGTCGTGGTGCAGGACGTCGAAGAACCGCACCGTCAGGGGCACGGTGGCGCTGCCCGCCTCGGCGTCGTGGCTGCCCGTGCGCGCCGCCGTCTCCTGGAAGGGACGCGGCCGGCCGGCGTCGTCGAGCGCGAGCGCCTCGCCGTCGAGCACCACCGCGCGCACGTCCAGGGAGCGCGCGACCGCGACGACCTCCGGCAGGCGCTCCGTGACGTCGTCGAGGGACCGCGTGAACACGACGACGTCGTCCCCGCGGCGGTGCACCTGCACACGGATGCCGTCGAGCTTGGTGTCGGCGGCGACCGCCGCGCCGTCGAACCGTTCCAGCGCGGCGGCGACGTCGGGGGCCGACGCGGCGAGCATCGGCCGCACCGGGCGCCCCGGCTCGAGCCGGAACGCCTCCAGTGCCGCGGCGCCACCGTCGAGGGCGGCTCGGGCGATCGGGCCGGTGAGGGCGCTGAACATCGCGGCGCGGCGCACCACCGGCAGCGGCACGTCTGCTGCGGCGGCGATCGCGTCGAGCAGCAGGGAGTCCAGCGCACCCTGCCGGAGCTCCCCGAGCACGAGGCGTCGCACGAAGTCCTGCTCGTCCGCGGTCGCACGGCCGAACAGCTCGTCGACCGCGCCACGCCGCGCGGCCTGCGACCCGGCGCCCGTGAGGCGCTCGAGCCGGTCGAGGGCGGCGTCGACGTCCGCCGGGCTCAGCGTCGGCCCGTCGGCGGGCGGCGGCAAGGTGCCGAGGGTGCGCCAGCCGAGCCCGGTGCGGCGCTGCCGCGGGCGACCGGACAGGAACGCGGCGGCGACCTCCACCTCGTCGCCCGGTGCTGCGGCGCGCAGCGCGTCCGCGAGCAGCTCGCGCTTGCGCAGGCGCGAGCGCGTCGCGGCGACGGCGGCATGTGTGGCGACCAGCTCGGCGAGCAGCACCCGACGATCGTCGCACCCACCTCCGACGCTGTCGCGCCTGCCCTGGCCGTCGTCCGGCCCACCGCCGGACGTGGTCGAGGCTCAGAGCTCCTCGTAGACCGCCGGGTCCTGGTCGTTGGTCCGGCCGTCGGGCCGGCCGAGGCCGGCGATGCGGGCCATCTCCTCTTCGGTGAGCGCGAACGAGAACAGGTCGAGGTTGTCGGCCTGTCGTTCCGGGCTGGACGCCTTGGGGATCGGCACGACGCCGAGCTGCACGTGCCAGCGCAGGATCGCGCGAGCCGGCGAGACGTCGTGGGCGGCGGCCACCTCGGCGACCACCGGGTCGGCGAGCAGCGCGCTGGCGCGGCCGATCGGGCTCCACGCCTCGGTGACGATGCCGCGCTCGGCGTCCGCGGCCCGCTGCTCGGCCTGCGGGAAGTAGGGGTGCAGCTCCACCTGGTTCACGACCGGCGTGACCCCGGTGGCCTCGATCACGGCGTCGAGGTGCTCGGGCAGGAAGTTGGAGACGCCGACGTGCCGGATCAGCCCGCGCTCGCGGCAGTCGACGAGCGCCTGGTACGCCTCGACGTACCGGCCGAGCCGCGGGTTGGGCCAGTGGATGAGGTACAGGTCGAGGTGGTCGAGACCGCTGCGGTACACGGACTCCTCGACCGTGGCGACGGCGTCGGCGTAGGCCTGCCGGCGGCCGGGCAGCTTCGAGGTGACCAGCAGCTCGTCGCGCGGCACGGACGCGGCGCGGACGGCGCGGCCGACGGCGCCCTCGTTCTCGTAGCTGAACGCGGAGTCGACCAGGCGATAGCCGGCGTCGATCGCACGAGCGATCGTGTCGGCGCCGTCGGCACCCCTGAGCTTGTAGGTGCCGAAGCCGACGGCGGGGATCGGTGTGCCGTCCCCGGCGGTGCGGTGCGGGACGTCGTCGGGCAGGGGGCGCGTGTCGCTGTCGGTCATGGCCTCATTCCACACCCGCGACCAGTGCGCACGCTGAGTCGCTCGGCACCGAGCGCGGTGCATGGAGCGTGGAGGCGGACTGCCGCGCCATTTCATTCAGGGGCCTCTATTTCTTTCAGAAACGGTCGCGAATTGCGAATTTGTATCGATGCGGCGTCGATGTCGTCGGGCTTTGGACGTCGCCCGTCGCGCCAAGGGGTCGGACATGGGTCGACGCATGCGCGGAGCCGATCTCGAAAGGGGCCCTTCATGCCGACCCGGGGCAGGTGGAGGCGCGTTGACGTGCAAAGATCCTGGCGCGTGCTCGCATGACAGGAGGTCCGACCGCGCAGTGACGACCGACACCTCCGAAAGTGCGTGCGAATTCTGCAATCCGGCCACACGGCCCCGATTCGGCTGAGAGCGTGGTGCTGCGATCCGTTAGCCGGTGTTCCAGAGAAGGTGGTGCGCTCGGCCGGCTCGCGTGTCGATGACCTCAAGCTGAAGGACCGAGATGACGCACAGCAACCACACCTCCATCCCACCGACGACGTCGGCGTCCTCGCTCACGAGGGGGAAGCGGCCCGGGCGCACCCTGCCGTTGGTCGTGGCCACCCTGGCCACGGGTGCGCTGGCCCTCTCGGGCGGCGCTGCTCTGTCCGCTGCTGCCGCTCCCGCCACCACGGGGAACGGCGCGGGTGCGGTGGTCCAGGCGCAGTCGGGGGAGCAGGTGACGGACTACGGGATTTACCACCTCGCGGTGGCTTCGGACGAGGGCGACGGGTTCACGGGGCCGGGATCGACCGGGGAGTTCACGTACAGCACGTACCCGAACGCGACGTCGGACACCCCGATCGTGCTGCAGCACGGTCAGGTGCTCACGCGCACGCTGACGATGCCGGTCGGTCTGGAGCTGGACGGCCCGTTCGCGGGCGCCGACCAGTGCCCCACCGAGGGGAACCTGTTCGGCGAGGACGAGCTCGAGGGCGGCCTGGGGACCGCGTCGTGCACCGTCAAGGACAACGGGGACGGCACCCACACCTACACCGTCACCCAGACCTACGGCGAGCATGTGAACGAGTGGACGCTGTCCACGGCACTGAACGGGTCCTCCCGCCTGAAGCAGACCGGTGAGATCCCCGAGGGTTCGGTCCTCACGCTGGAGCAGTCGATCACCGACGACTACACCGCGACCGAGGGTGCGCAGCGTGCCCAGACCGGGCCGATCCCGCTCGCCTCGCCGGACGACACCGACACCCAGGGCACCACCGACACCGAGGGTGACGTGAACGCGGACGGTGCGGACACGGGTGCGGACACGCAGGGTGACGTGACCGCTGACGGTGCGGACACGGGTGCGGACACGCAGGGTGACGTGACCGCTGACGGTGCGGACACGGGTGCGGACACGCAGGGTGACGTGACCGCGGACGGTGCGGACACGGGTGCGGACACGCAGGGTGACGTGACCGCGGACGGTGCGGACACTGGTGCGGACACGCAGGGCGACGTGGACGCCGACGCTGCCGACAGCGGCGCGGACACGGACTCGAACGCGGCAGACAGCACCGCAGACACGCAGGGTGATGTGACCGCGGACGGTGCTGACACGGGTGCGGACACGCAGGGTGACATGACCGCGGACGGTGCGGACACTGGTGCGGACACGCAGGGCGACGTGGACGCCGACGCTGCTGACAGCGGCTCGGACACGGACTCGAACGCGGCAGACAGCACCTCGGACAACCACGGTGACGTGGACGCGAATGCTGCGGACACGGGTTCGGATGCGGGGGCGTCGGGCACGGCGTCGTCGGGTGGTTCGGCCTCGGCGTCGGGTACCGCGAGCGGCACGGCGTCGGCGCAGGGCGCTGCGGACGGTGTGTCGGACGTGATGGTGGAGATCACCTCGCCGCGTGACGGGCAGACGGGGATCTCGAACCGTCCGACGATCACCGGTGTCGGCACCCCGGGTGTCTCGATCAGCCTGAACGGCCGGTCTGTGGCTACCGCCGGTGGTGCGGGCACGGGTGGTGGCGTGGCGATGCTGGTGGCCGCGGACGGCACCCTGGTGGCCGGCACGACCAACGTCGACGCGGACGGGAACTGGACGTTCCGTCCCGCGACCGCCCTGGCGGACGGCCTGTACACGCTGACCGCGATCGCGACCAACGCCGCGGGCGACAAGGCGTCCGACACGGTCACCTTCACCGTGGGCGAGGCGACCACCGGCACCGGTGGCGGTACGTCCGCGACCGACGGCGACAGCGCGGACCAGGTGCCCGGCCCGCAGTACCCGGACTCCACCGACTCCACGGACCCCTCGGAGCTGGCGCGGACCGGTGCGCAGGGCATCACCGGGCTGCTGGCCGCGGCCGGCGCGCTGATGGCAGCCGGTGGGGCACTGGTGTGGCGCCGCCGCCGCACCGCCGAGGCCGGCCCCGCGGCGGAGTGACACCCGCCCCCTGAGAAAGACGAACGGGCGCCGGGACGAGACCTCGTCCCGGCGCCCGTTCGGGCTCGCTAGGCGGCGTCCGGGTACGGGACGCCCGTCGTGGCGTGGCAGCGGTACCCGTGCGGGTTCTTCGCGTCGGACAGGTACTCCTGGTGGTAGTCCTCGGCGTAGTAGAACGGTCCGGCCTCGACGGCGGGACGCAGCTCGGTGGTGATCGGGTCGTAGCCCTTGGCGGCGAGGACCTCGGCATACTTCTCCGCGGTCTCGCGCACCGCCTGCTCCTGCTCAGGCGTGGTCCAGTAGACGGCGGACCGGTACTGCGTACCCACGTCGTTGCCCTGACGGAAGCCCTGCGTCGGGTCGTGCCGCTCCCAGAAGATCTTGAGCAGCTCGGTCTCGGAGACCTTCGTCGGGTCGTAGGCCACCAGGGTGGTCTCGGTGTGCCCCGTGCGCGCCGTGCACACCTCCTCGTACGTCGGGTTCGGCGTCGTGCCGCCCATGTACCCGACGGCGGTGCTCACCACACCCGGCACCTGCCAGAAGATCTCCTCGGCTCCCCAGAAACAGCCCATCGCCAGGTACAGCACGCGCGTCCCCTCAGGCCACGGGCCGACGATCGACGTGCCGAGCACCGTGTGCGGGCGGGCGGCGGGCAGGACGGGCGACTCGCGCCCGGGGAGCGCGGCCTCCGGCGCCACCATCGTGGTCTTGCCGGAGCGGCCGAGCAGCTGGTCGAAGATCGAGTTCATCGCGTTTACCTCCTTGATCGGGACGTAGCCGTCCCGGTAGGCGCAACGACGCCGGGGGCACCGGTGTTCCCCACGCGCCCACGTGCCCTCGTGACGCCCGGTCGACGGGGCGCTACCGTCCCGGCATGGCCGAAACTCGCAGGGACGACCCGGAGCAGCTCGTGCTGCCCGACCCCGCGGCATGGCGGGCGTGGCTCGACGAGCACGAGGACTCCTGCCCCGACGGCGCGTGGCTGGTGCTCGCGAAGAAGGGACGCCCGGCACCCACGACGCTCACCCACGCGTCAGCGCTCGACGAGGCACTGTGCAGCGGCTGGATCGACGCGCAGATGCGCAGCCTGGGCGCCGACACGATGCTGCAGCGGTTCTGCCCCCGCAGGGCACGCAGCCGGTGGTCGGTGCGCAACCAGGAGATCGTCGCCCGTCTCACCGACGAAGGTCGGATGCGGCCCCGCGGGCAGGCGGAGATCGACGCCGCCAAGGCAGACGGGCGCTGGGACGACGCCTATCACGGCCCCGCACGGGCGGAGGTGCCGACCGACCTCGCCGCGGCGCTCGCGGCCAGCCCGGCGGCGTCGGCCCAGTTCGACGTCCTGACCTCGCAGAACAGGTTCGCGATCCTGCACCGTCTCGGCACCCTCAAGACGCCCCAGGCGCGAGAGCGCAACGTCGCGAAGTACGTCGCGATGCTCGAGCGTGGCGAGACGCCCTACCCGCAGAAGCGCCGTCCGCCGTCCTGAGAACCCGGCCACCGGGTGCCGAACAGGCGGTTGCGCACGTTCTGAGCGTCCATGGGGGTGCACAACCACCTGTTCGGCACCCTCGGCGTGCCGGGCGTGGCCCTCGCGCGCCGCCATCCTGCGCGGCCTAAAGTCTCTTCGTGAGCTCGGAACGCACCTCTCCCTCCGGCGCGGACGCCGTCCCGCTGAGCATCCGCGCCGCGGCCTCCTGGTCGTGGCGGATCCTGCTGATCGCGGCAGCCGTCGCAGCCCTGCTGTGGCTGCTGGCCGCGCTGAAGACGATCGTCGTCCCCGTCGCGATCGCGCTGCTCCTGACGATCCTGCTCGCGCCCGTGCGCCGCACCCTCGAGCGGTGGCACGTGAGCCGCGGACTCGCGACGGCGCTGTCGATCATCGGGCTCATCGTGCTGGTCGGCGCGCTCGTCACGCTGGCAGGAACCTCGATCGTCGGCGGCTTCCAGGACCTCGCCGACCAGGCCGTCGCCGGCTTCAAGCAGTTCACGACGTGGCTCGCCGAAGGTCCGCTCCAGCTCGACGCGAAGCAGCTCTCCGACTACGGGCAACAGCTCCAGGGCTCGCTCGTCGAGAGCTCAGGGCTGGTCTCCGGCGCGCTCGGCGCCGCGACCACCGTGGGCCACGTCCTCGTGGGGGCGCTCATCGCCCTCTTCTGCACGATCTTCTTTTTGCTCGACGGCCGCACCATCTGGACCTGGCTGGTCAACCTGCTGCCGATGCGGGCACGGGAGCAGGTGCACCAGGCCGGGCGGCGCGGGCTGGTCACCCTGTCCGCGTACGTGCGGACCCAGATCCTGGTGGCCTTCGTCGACGCCGTGGGCATCGGCGTGGGGTCGGCGTTCTTCGTCCCGGCCCTCGCGCTCCCGATCGGCATCCTGGTCTTCGTCGGCTCGTTCGTGCCGATCATCGGTGCGATCGTCACCGGGGCCATCGCCACCGCCGTCGTCCTGGTGGCGAACGGCTGGGTCGCCGCCCTCATCATGCTCGGCATCGTGCTGCTGGTGCAGCAGGCGGAGAGCCACATCCTGCAGCCGTTCCTCATGGGGCACGCGGTGTCGCTGCACCCCGTGGCCGTGGTCCTCGTCGTCGCCGCCGGCAGCTTCGCCGCGGGCATCGTCGGGGCCCTGTTCGCCGTGCCTCTCGCGGCCGTGCTCAACACGATCCTGCTGTACCTGAACGGGCACGACAAGTTCCCCGAGCTCGGCACCGAGGACCACGTGCCGCTGCTGCGCCGACGCCCCCAGCTGCCCGGTACCCTGCTCTGGTCGGGACGGACGTCGTCGCAGGAGACGACGGGCACGACGGGCGCCTCGGACAGCACCACGACCGACGCCCCTGCCTCGCCCGACGTGGGCCCGGCAGGAGAGAACAGGTAAGTGGCACAGCACCCCCCGATCGACCGCGTCACCCTCGACGACGTCCGCGCCGCCGCACAGCTGCTCGACGGCGTCATCACCCGCACCCCGGTGCAGGCGTTCCGCGCCATGAGCGAGGCCGCGGGCGCGCCCGTCGTCCTCAAGTGCGAGAACCTGCAGCGCGCCGGCTCGTTCAAGATCCGCGGCGCGTACACGCGCCTGAGCCGGATGTCGGACGAGGAGAAGGCGTGCGGCGTCGTCGCGGCCAGCGCGGGCAACCACGCGCAGGGCGTGGCGCTCGCCGCCCAGATGCTCGGCATCCACGCGATCGTCTACATGCCCGTGGACGCCTCCGTGCCCAAGCTCGCGGCCACGCGGGGCTACGGGGCCGAGGTGCGCCAGGTCGGCGACAGCGTGGACGAGGCGTTGGTGGCGGCGCGCGCGGAGGCGGCCCGGTCCGGCCGCACGCTGATCCACCCGTTCGACCACCTGGACGTCGTGACGGGCCAGGGCACCGTGGCCCTCGAGATCCTGGAGCAGGTGCCCGACGTCGGCACCGTCGTCGTCCCGTTGGGCGGCGGCGGTCTCGTGGCCGGCATCGCCACCGTGCTCGCGGAGGCGGCACCGCACGTCAAGGTGGTCGGCGTCCAGGCCGAGACGGCCGCCGCCTACCCGGCGTCGCTCGCCGCGGGGCACCCCCTCGCGGGACGGCTGGGGGCGACGATGGCCGACGGCATCGCGATCGGCCTGCCCGGTGACGTCCCGTTCGAGGTGCTGCAGCGCCTGGGCGTGGAGGTGCGCACCGTGTCCGAGGAGGAGATGTCGCGCGCCCTGCTGCTCGTCGCCGAGCGGGGCAAGCAGATCGTGGAGCCGTCCGGCGCCGCGGGTGTGGCCGCCGTCCTGGCGGCCGAGCCCGGCTCCCTGCCCGGCACGATCGTGCCCGTGCTCACCGGCGGCAACATCGACCCGCTGCTCCTGCTGCGGGTGGTGCAGCACGGTCTCGTCGCCGCCGGCCGCTACCTGCAGCTGCGGGTGTGCATCGACGACCGGCCCGGGTCCCTGGCGGGGCTCCTGGACGTCATCGCGGCCGCCGGCGCGAGCATCGTCCAGGTGGAGCACACGCGCACCGACACGTCGCTCACCGTCGCGCAGGTCCTCGTCAACGTCCAGCTGGAGACCAAGGGCCACGAGCACTGCACGGCCGTCGTCGACCGGCTGCGGTCCGCCGGCTTCGACGTCGCCTGAACCCGGCCCTGGCCCCGGCCCCGGTCGCCGTCACCTCAGCGCGCGGCGATAGCTCCCGGGGGAGACCCCGCACACCTGGTGGAACGTGGCGTAGAAGCTGCTCTGCGAGGTGAAGCCTGACGCGTGCGCGACCTCGGTCGTCGTGGCGTCGGACGTGATGAGCAGCCGCTGCGCCTCGGCCACCCGGCACCGGGCGATGTACGTGCCGAGGGTGGTGCCGACCACCCGCTTGAACAGCGTCATCGCGTGGCTCGGGCTCAGGTGCACGGCGCGGGCCACGTCCGACGGCGAGATGGGGGAGCGGTAGTGCTCCGCGACGAACCGCGCCATCTCGGTCGCCCTCGCCGGGGCGCCGGTCGCGGCGGACCGGAGCAGGGGGTCCGCGTCCGTGTCGGCGGGGGCGTCGACGGCGAGTGCCCGGCGCACGAACGCCTGCAGCTCCAGCAGGACGACGAGGGGTTCGCCGCCCGCCCGGACGTCGCGGTGCCAGGAGGCGAACATGTCGGAGACGTCCCGGGCGAGGGCAGGCACGGGCACGACGACGGGGCGCGCGCCGAGCAGCGTCGCCAGCTGCTCGGCGGGCAGCGACCAGCCCAGCACCTCCGTGAGCGGGACGTGCACCCAGGAGACCGCCGTGGCGACCGTGTCCGGCGCCACGAGCTGGTGCGGTGTGCCACCCCAGAAGATCGCCACATGGTCGGACCCGACGTGCAGCGTGGACCCGCCGAAGAGGTACTCGAGCCGGCCGCTGTGGACGAGGTTGAGCTCCAGGTCGTCGTGCCGGTGCGGGTACGGCATCACCGGGGGAGCGCCGTGGCGCACCCAGAGCGCAGCCTCCTGCTCCTCGACCCCGTCGGCCGCCACTGTCCCGGGCACGGCGACAGCCTAGGTGCGCGCCGGAGAGCCTGGCGAGCCCGGCCTGCTGGCCCTCCGGCAGCGGACCGGACCGCAGGATCCTGGAATCCTGCACGACCGATCCGGAGGTCTCACCGCCGTCGTCAGCCCTAGCGTGGCGGGATGACTCATACTCCGAAGATCACCATCATCGGTGCTGGCGGCTTCGTCTTCCCGTTCCGCCTCATCGGTGACCTCCTCAGCTTCCCCGCCCTGCAGGACGCCACGCTCTGCCTCATGGACCTCGACGCCGGCCGCCTCGACCGGGTGGCGAGCGCCGCGCGAGAGCTCGTGGAGCACCACGGCCTGCCGACCGACGTCCGGCAGACCACCGACCGCCGCGAGGCCCTCGACGGCGCCGACTTCGTCGTCATCACCTTCCAGGTCGGCGGCGTGGAGTCCTACCGGCACGACGTCGAGATCCCGCGCCGCTACGGCGTCGACCAGACGGTGGGCGACACCGTCGGCCCGGGCGGCGTGTTCCGCTTCCTGCGCTCCGTGCGCGCCTACCAGGACATCGCCGCCGACGCCCTCGAGGTCTGCCCCGACGCGCAGTTCATCAACTACGCCAACCCCATGGCGATGGCGACCGCCTACCTCAACGCCCTCGGCCTGCGCACCGTCGGCCTGTGCCACAGCGTGCAGGGCACCACGCGCATGCTCGCCCGCACGCTCGGCGTCCCCTACGACGAGGTCTCCTACCGCTGCGCCGGCATCAACCACCAGGCGTGGGTGCTCGACTTCCGGCGCGGCACCGAGGACCTCTACCCCCGCCTGCGGGAGGTCATGGCCGAGCGCCACCGCCGCGGCCGCGCCGCCGCCGACCTGCTCGACGACGACGGCGACCACTCCGAGGAGGCGCTCGCGGCGAGCACCTACGAGGGCGGCAACGAGCAGGTGCGCACCACGCTGATGAACCACTTCGGCTGGTTCGAGACGGAGTCCAGCCACCACGCGTCCGAGTACGTGCCGTGGTTCCGCAAGGACCCCGCCACGACGCTGGAGTACATCCCGGAGCGCTGGGACTACTACGAGATCTGCTCGGCGCACGACGAGCAGGGCGACGTCGACGAGCAGCTCGCGAAGCTCAAGGCCGACCTCAGCCCGTCCGTCGAGTACGGGGCGTCGATCGTCAACGCCGTGGTCACCGGCGTGCCGGCCGTGGTGTACGGCAACGTGCCCAACGACGGCCGGGTCATCACCAACCTGCCCGACGACGCGTGCGTCGAGGTCGCCTGCCTCGTGGACGCGAACGGCGTGCAGCCGACGTCGTTCGGGGAGCTGCCGCCCCAGCTCGCCGCGATCAACCGGACGAACGTCAACGTCCAGACGCTCGCCGTCCGCGCGGCCCTGACCGGCGACGTCGAGCACGTGCACCACGCCGTCGCGATGGACCCCCTGACGGCCGCGCACTGCACGCTCGAGCAGATCCGGTCGATGACCGACGAGCTGCTCGAGGCCCACGCCGCGCTGCTCCCGGCGGCGCTGCGCCCGGCGGCACCACGCCCCGCCGCCACGGACGACCGGGAGCCCGCCCTGGCGCGCTGACGGCTCATGGTGCCCCGGGCGACGACGCCCGGGGCACCACCCCGCGGGCCGCGCGCAGCGCTCCCCGACGACCCTCGACGAAGAGGAGACGACATGCCGAGACCCACGGTCTCGCCCAGGCGCCCGATCGCGCACCCGGCCGCGCGTCGGCTGTCCCGCCGCAGCTTCCTGGCGGTGGCCGGGATCAGCGTGGCCGGCGCGCTCGCGGCCTGCTCCGGCGCCCCGACCGGGACGAAGCACCTGCGCCTGTCCTCGTGGAACATCCCGCTGGACCTGGAGTCCTACCAGGCGCTCGCCGACGAGTTCGTCGCTTCCCACCCGGGCACCAGCGTCGCCGTGGAGGTCACGACGGGCCAGTTCCACCAGTGGTTCATCACGCGCCTCGCGGCCGACCTCGCGCCCGACATCATCCGCATCACGCCCCAGCAGATCGGCCGCTACGCCGCGAACGGCAGCCTCGTCGACCTCACGGGCACCGTCCCGCCGGAGTATGAGGACGACTACTCGAAGCCGTTCTGGGCGATCGGCGCCAAGGCGGACGGCCTGTTCGGCGTCTTCCAGCACACCGACAACTTCATCACCTACTACGACAAGCAGGTGATCGAGCAGATCGGCGTGGAGGTTCCCCAGACCCTCGACGAGGCGTGGCACTGGGACCTGTTCCTCGAGATCGCCCGCGAGGCCCAGCGCGTCACCGGCCGGTACGGCTTCGGCTACGGGTGGAGCGGCCCCGAGACGGCGTACCGGTGGATGCCCGTCGTCTACCAGAACGGCGGGGCCTTCCTCGGCGAGGACGGCGAGACGCCGAGCATGGACACCGACGCGGCCGTCGGCGCCCTGGAGTTCGGACGACGGTGGTACGCCGACGGGCTGGTGTCCCGCGCCAACATGAGCAAGTCCGGCGGCGGCGCCGTGGGCCGCGACCTCTTCGCCACCGGTCAGACCGGCCTCCTGCTCGACAACCCCGAGGCGATCGCGGCGCTCGACGAGGCTCGCCCCGGCGAGTGGGGTACCACGTTCATGATCCGCAACGGCGGCGAGGCGTCCGACCTGGGCGGCAACGCCCTCGCCGTCACGAGGTCGAGCAAGAACCCCGAGCTCGCGGCCGAGCTCGTCGCCTTCCTCACGACACGCACCAACGTGGCGGAGTTCTGCCGCCGCGGCAACTGGCTCCCCGCGAGGTCGTCGCTCGACGCGGCCGACATCGGCTACGAGCGGCACGAGGCCACCATGCAGCAGTTCATCGACCAGGCCACGACCATCCCGCTGTCGATGGTCCGGGCCCAGTCCGGGCCGTACTTCAGCTCGCTCAACTCGGTCTTCGCGGACTATCTCGACCTGTGCTTCCTCGGCGAGCTCAGCCCCGCCGAGTGCGGCGCCCAGATGACGGAGGCGATGCGCAGTGTCACCACACGGTGAGACCCTCACGGCCCCGGCCGCCCCGGCGGCCCGCACCTCGGCCGGCGTCGCGCGCACGGCGCCACCCCCGGACGGACCCCGCGCGCGCCGTCGCGGACGCTGGGCGCCCTACCTGTTCGTCGGCCCCGCCGGGCTGCTCTTCCTCGCGTTCTCGCTGGTCCCGATCGTCATCGCGGTCGCGCTGTCGTTCCAGGACACCGCCACCCTCGGTGACGGGCAGTGGGTGGGCACCGACAACTACGCGACCATGCTGTCCGACCCGCTGCTGCGCACGGCACTGCTGAACACCCTGGCCTTCACCGTCGGTACCGTGCCCACAGCGATGGCCGTAGGGCTGGCGCTCGCGGTGGCGCTCAACCGTCCCCTGCCCGGCCGTGGCGTCCTGCGCGCCCTGTTCTTCGTGCCGATGGTCGCAGCGGGCGTCGTCGTCGGCGTGATCATGTCCTGGATCTTCAACCCGGACTACGGCGTGGCGAACAACGCGCTGCGGGCGGTGGGGCTCGACGGGCTGCCCTGGCTGACCTCGCCGCGCACGGCGATGGCGACCTTGATCCTCGTCGTCGTGTGGACGCGCATCGGGTTCTGCATGGTCATCTACCTCGGTGCCCTGCAGTCCGTCCCGTCGGAGCTGCGCGAGGCGGCGGCGATCGACGGCGCGAGCCGCTGGCAGCGGTTCCGTCGCCTCACCGTGCCGATGCTCGCGCCGACGACGTCAATCCTGCTCATCCTCAACGTGGTGTTCTCGCTGCAAGCCTTCGACGTCATCTACGTGATGACCGGCGGCGGCCCGGGGTTCTCCACGACCGTCCTGATCCAGTACGTGTTCCGCTCGGCCTTCGCCGACGCCCGCATGGGGTACGCGGCGGCTCTCGGCCTCCTGCTCGTGCTGATCCTGCTCGTCTTCACGCTGCTGCGGCAGCGGGCCACGAAGAAAGCCGAGGAGCTCCTGTGACCGCTGCCCCTGTGCGCCCCGCGCCGCCGGTCCCCGCGCGGCGAGTCCCCGAGCGGCACCCGCGATCGCACCGGGAGCGTCGCTCCCGGCGGCGCGGCTGGCTGCTGACCGCCGGACTCACGGCCGTCGCGATCGTCATCGTCTTCCCGCTGTACTGGATGGTGGTCTCGGCCCTCACCCCCGGCGGTCAGTCGCAGAGCAGCGAGTTCTACCTCTGGCCCTCGGCGCCGACGACGGCGAACTTCACCGAGGTGTTCGCGACGCAGCCGGTGTGGCGATGGCTGGGCAACTCGTTCCTCGTCGCGTCCGTCGGCACCGCGCTGTCGGTGTGCGTCTCGCTCGGTGCCGGCTACGCGCTCGCGAAGTTCCGCTTCCGGGGGCGTGGGCTGCTGTACGCGCTCTTTCTCGTGACGATCATGATCCCCATCCAGGTCACCCTGGTGCCCGCGTTCCTCGTCGTGGCGCGGCTCGGCCTCGTCGACTCGCCGTGGGCGGTGATCCTGCCGACCCTCTTCGACGTCGTCGGCATCTTCATCGCGCGCCAGTTCATGCTGGGAGTGCCGGACGCGCTCATCGAGGCGGCACGGCTCGACGGCGCGGGGGAGCTGCGCACCTTCTTCCGGGTGGTGCTGCCCTCCTGCGGGCCGCTCGTCGGCGTGCTCGTCATCCTCGGCTTCATGAACCGGTGGAACGACTTCCTCTGGCCGCTCGTCGTGCTGCAGGGCAACGAGAGCCTCACCGTGCCCGTGGGACTGTCGACCCTGACGAGCAACCCGGCCTTCAGCTCGCCGTGGGGGGCGGTCATGGCCGTCGCCACCGTGGCGGTCGTGCCGCTGCTGGTCGTCTTCCTCGTCTTCCAGCGCACCTTCGTGCAGGGCATCGCGAGCACCGGCATCAAATAGGTGTCTGTCGGGCCGTCTCCCGTTCGTCGTCCCTATGACACGGCCGTCCGGGCCGTGCGACGAGGAGGGACCATGCGATTCCTGGACACGATCCTCAGGGCAGATCCTGAGGCGCGGCGATTCCGGTCCACGGCACGGCGCCGGGGGCGTACCGTCGGCGACGGCCTGAGCACCGTCGACGTGGCGTTCTACGGACCGATGGTGTTCTTCAGCGGCTACGACGAGGAGGCCTGATGCGGTATCTCATGCTGGTGCTGTCCACCCCCGCGGACCCGGAGCTGCGGGCCGAGGACGCCGAGGGAGCACCGCCCATCGAGGGATGGGTCGAGAAGTACTACGGCAGCGGCACCGCCGTCCTGGGGGACCGGCTGCGGCCGCCCGGGGACGCCGTCGGTGTCCGGGTGCGGGGTGGGCGCACGCTCGTCACGGACGGCCCGTTCTCCGAGACGAAGGAGGCGATCGGCGGCTTCGACGTCATCGACGCCCCCGACCTCGACACGGCGATCACCATCGCGTCGGAGCACCCCATGGCCCACGGCGGCGCCATCGAGCTGCGCCCCTTCTGGCCGCTGGACCTCGAGGACGCGGGCGCTGCCGCGGCCGACGGGGGTGCGTGATGCGGTACCTGATGCTGGTGGTGGAGCCCGACGTGCCCGACCGTGAGCCCACCCCCGACATCGTCGAGTGGGTGCGCCGGCACGACGCCGACGGGTCCCGCGTGCTCGGGGAGCGGCTGCGGCCGGCGGCCGACGTGCGCCGCGTGCAGGTGCGCGACGGGCGCACCCTGGTGACCGACGGGCCCTTCACCGAGTCGAAGGAGGTCATCGGCGGGTTCGACCTCATCGAGGCGCCCGACCTCGAGGCCGCGCTCGCGATCGCCGCCGGGCACCCCGGGGCGTTCGGCGGCGGCACGGTGGAGGTGCACCCCTACTGGCCCACGGACGGGGCCGACCCGTCGTGACGACACCGGCCGCCGCCGTCGAGGACGCGTTCCGCAGCGAGTGGGGACGCGTCCTCGGCGCGGTGGCCCGCGCCACCGGCGACCTCGACCTCGCGGAGGAGTCCGCGCAGGAGGCGTTCGCGGCGGCGCTGCGCACGTGGCCGCGCGACGGGGTGCCCGACACCCCTGGGGCGTGGCTCACGACGACGGCGCGCCGGCACGCGATCGACGTGCTGCGCCGCCGCCGGGTCGAGACGGAGCGGACCGCGGCCGCCGCGCGGCTGGACGAGCGCCGGGGTGCCGCCGTCGACCCGGCGTCCGGCAGCGCACCCGGGACGCCCGCGGACGCCGTCCACGACGAGGTCGTGCGCGGTCTGGACGACGACGGCTGGACACCCGACGACCCGGACGGCGACCTGCTGCGGTTGCTGTTCACGTGCTGCCACCCGGCGCTGCCGCTGGACGGGCGCGTGGCGCTCACGCTGCGCGCGCTGACCGGGATGACGACGGCGCAGGTCGCCCGCGCCTTCCTCGTGCCCGAGGCGACGATGTCGCAGCGGCTGGTGCGGGCGAAGCGCCGCATCCGGGCCACGGGCATCACCTTCCGGGTGCCGCCTCCCGGGCTGCTGGCGGAGCGCACGTCGTCCGTGCTCGCGGTGCTGTACGTGCTGTTCACGGAGGGCTACGACGCCTGGGCGGAGCCCGCGGGCGACGTCGAGGGCTGCGCCGAGCGCCGGGCGCTCGCCGGCGACGCGGTCCGGCTGGCGCGGCTCGCCGTGCGTCTCCTGCCGGACGAGCCCGAGGCCTGCGGACTCCTCGCCCTGCTGCTCCTGCAGCACGCGCGACGCGACGCCCGCACCGGTGCGGACGGCGTCGCCCGCACGCTCGCGGAGCAGGACCGCTCCCGCTGGCACCGCGACGAGATCGCCGACGGGCTGGCCGTGCTCGACGAGGCCCTCGCCGCCCGCCGGCCCGGGCCGTACCAGGTGCAGGCCGCGATCGCGGCGCTGCACTGCCGGGCCGCGACGGCGCGCGAGACCGACTGGGCCGAGATCCTCGCCCTCTACGACGTGCTGCTGGAGATGGCCCCCACGCCCGTCGTGGCGCTCAACCGGGTGGTGGCGCTGGCGGAGGTGCACGGTCCGGACGCCGGGCTGGCCGCGGTCGCCGAGCTCGCCCTCGCGCCCGAGCTCGAGGGCTACCACCTGCTGCCTGCGCTGCACGCCGACCTGCTCGTGCGGGCCGGACGTCCCGCCGAGGCGGCGGTGGAGCTGTGCCGGGCGCTGGACCAGGTCGACCGGGAGGGCGACCGTCGTCTGCTGCGCACACGCCTCGCCGCCCTGGGCGGCGCCGCGCCCTGACCCCGCCGCCGCGTTGTGAGCGGACGATCGGCCCGTCTCTGCGCGAGAACTGGGCCAATCGCCCGCTCACAACGCTCAGGCGTGCGTGGCGTCCTCGTGCGGGTGCCGGCGCTCCAGGGCCGAGCCCTCGACGTCGACGTTCGGCACGACGCGGTCCAGCCACCGCGGCAGCCACCACGCGGCGTCGCCGAGCAGGTGCATGAGTGCCGGCACCACCAGCATCCGGACCACGAACGCGTCGACGAGCACACCGAAGGCGAGGGCGAACCCGATCGGCCGGATCATCGCCGACTCGGAGAAGACGAACCCGCCGAAGACGGAGATCATGATGATCGCCGCGGCCGTCACGACCGACCGCCCGGCCCGGAAGCCCTGGACGACGGCGACCCGCGCGGGCGCGCCGTGCGCGTACGCCTCCCGCATGCCGGAGCCGAGGAACAGCATGTAGTCCATCGCCAGCCCGAACAGCACGCCGACGAGGATGGTCGGCAGGAAGTTCAGGATCGGCCCCGGGTTCTCCACCCCGAAGACGCCGGACAGCCAGCCCCACTGGTAGATCGCCACCACGCCGCCGAGCGCGGCGAAGTAGGACAGCACGAAGCCGAGCGTCGCGATCACGGGCACCAGCAGCGAGCGGAACACCACGACGAGGATGATCAGCGACAGCCCGATGACGACGCCCAGGTACAGGGGCAGCGCGTCGGAGAGCTTCGTGGAGATGTCGATGTTGCCGCTCGCGGCCCCGGCGACACCCAGCTCCACGTCGCCGACGTCCACCGAGCCTCCCGGCGTCGCCACCGACCCCACGTGCAGGGGGGACAGGTCGCGCAGCGCGTGCACCAGCTGCTCGGTGGACTCGCTGGTGGGGCCCTCGGCAGGGATCACCTGGAACGCGACGACCGTCCCGTCCTCGGACGTGGCGGCGGGGGCGACCGCCACCACGTCGCCCTGGGCCGCGAGCTCCTCGCCGACGGCGAGCTGGACGCTGACCTCGTCCTCGTCCGTCACCGGCTGGTCGAGGTTTGCCACGACCAGCAGCGGGCCATTGGTCCCCGGCCCGAACTCGTCGGCGACCGTCTGGTACGCCTGGTACTGGGTGGACTCGTGGGCCTCGGACGACCCGTCGGGCAGGTTGATCCGCAGGTCGGCGGCCGGGATCGCCACGACGCCGAGCACCGCCACGCCGAGCACGACCCGCCCGACGGCGACCAGGGTGTTCATCGGCTTCAAGGGTGCGGGGGCGGGCTGCGGTGCGGCGTCGTGCGGTGCGGCGTCCTGCGGCGCACGCACCAGCCGTCCGCGCTCCTTGCGGCTCAGGATCCGCATCCCGATGGCCGACAGCAGGGCCGGGGTGAGGGTGACGGCCACCAGCACGGCGACGGCGACGCTCACGGCGCCGACGGTGCCCATGAGGCCCAGGAACGGGATGCCGGTGACGTTGAGGGCGAGCAGGGCGATGACGACGGTCGTGCCCGCGAACACGACGGCGTTGCCCGACGTCCCGTTGGCCAGGGCGACCGACTCCTGGACGTCGTAGCCGTCCTTGAGCTGGTGGCGGTGCCGGTTGACGATGAACAGCGCGTAGTCGATGCCGACGGCGAGGCCGAGCATGAGGCCGAGCACGGGCGTCACGGACGACATCTGCACGACGCCGGAGAAGGCGAGCGCACCCAGCGCGGCGATGCCCACCCCGACGAGCGCGGTCAGCAGCGGCAGGCCGGCGCCGATGAGCGTGCCGAGCATGACGACCAGGACGATGCCGGCCACGACCAGGCCGATGACCTCGCCCGGCCCGACGAGGGCGGGGGTCTCCATCGCGATGTCCGACCCGAGGTCGACCTGCACGCCCTCCACGTCGGCGATGCCGTCGGTGACCGTGTCGATGACGGCGTCCTTGGTCTCCTGCGTGATGTCGTACTGGTCCTCGGTGAAGATCACCGTGGCGACGGCGGTGCTGCCGTCGTCGGAGACCACGCGGATGCCCGACGACAGGTCGAGGAGGTCCTTGCCCTGCTGGAGGCGGGTCGTCTGGGTGTCGAGCTTCTTCGCGCCGTCCTCGAGCTCCTGCGACTTCGCGTCGAGCGTCTTCTGCTGCTCGTCCAGCTGCGCGAAGCCGTCGTCGAGCTGCTCCTGCTGGGCGTCGAGCTGCGGCGCCGCGGCCTGGGCCTGCCCGGCGGCCTCGGCCTGCTGGCGCGCGTCGTCGAGCTGCGCCTGGCCGTCCTCGAGCTGGGCGCGCGCGTCGTCGAGCTGCTGCTGGCCGGCGTCGAGCTGGTCGCGCCCGTCCGTGAGCTGCTCGCGGCCGTCGGAGATCTTCTGCTCGCCGGCGGCCAGGGTGTCAGCCTGCTTCGCCCGCTCCTGCTCGCTGGCGAACGGGTCGACCACCGTCTCCACGCCGTCGACGTCCTCGACGTCGGACAGGACTCCCGCCAGGGCCTTCTCCTGCTCGGCGGTGAACGCCGAGCCGTCCTCGGTGCTGAGCACGACGGTGCCGGTGCCGCCCGCGGCGTCGGGCAGGTCCTCGGCGAGCTGGTCGGTCACCTTCTGCGTCGGCGTCCCGGGGATCGAGAAGCTGTCGGAGAGCGTGCCGCCGCCGACGGCGTAGCCGACCCCGGCGAGCACGAGCACGGCGACCCAGAGGGCGACGACCGCCCGGACGTGCCTGGACGCGGTGCGTCCGAGGCGGTACAGGAACTCAGCCATGGTGTCCTTCCGGGACGTGCGAGGAGGCGCCCGGGCTCCGGCCCAGGCGGTCGAGCAGGGTGGACCAGAGGGCCAGGGACTCGTCGTCCACGGCCGCCCCGGTCCGGGCGAACCAGTGCCGGTGCAGGACGACGAGGCCGCTCATCGTGCGGGCGACGACGAGCTCCACGTCGAGGGGGTCGACGCCGGGATGGCGCCGGAGGAGGGCGGCGCCGATGTCCTCGCTGACGTCCGCGAGGGAGCGCAGCAGGAGCATCGCCTGCTGGGCGGGGACGTCCGCCGGTCCCGCCGTCGCGCTGCCCAGCCCCAGACCGCGGGTCAGCGCCGCGACCGGGCCCACCAGGTCGGCACGGCGCAGCGCCGCGTGGAGGTCGGCGGCGACGGCGTCGGTCGCGT
This sequence comes from Isoptericola sp. NPDC055881, assembly GCF_053615895.1. Lineage (NCBI taxonomy): Bacteria > Bacillati > Actinomycetota > Actinomycetes > Micrococcales > Promicromonosporaceae > Isoptericola > Isoptericola sp. NPDC055881. The sequence goes on along the minus strand of NZ_JBSHCR010000046.1, from coordinate 402 downwards.
GCCCCGGTCCGGGCGGCGCGGGCGGCGGGGCGTCGACCAGGGCGTCGTGGACGGCGCCGAACACGTCGGCCCCGACGGCGGCGACGACGTCCTGGAGGCTCTCGAAGTGGTTGAACACGGTGCGCCGGGACACGCCCGCGCGCTCGGCGAGGGTGTCGACGGAGAAGTCGGTGCCCGAGGTCTCGTCCATCAGGGCGGACGCGGCGGCGACGATGGCCTGCCGGGTCTGCGCCTTCAGCGCGGCGCGCTTGCCGGCAGGCGGGACGGGGGTGGGCACCGGGCGACTCTAGGCAGTTCGCTGCACTGAGTGCAACGAACGCCATGGTGTCCTCCGTCACGGTCCGACCGACCGACCGGCCGACCGACCGACCGACCGCTGTGGGTACGGAAACGGCGAGAACT
>NZ_JBSHCR010000045.1:0-36711 GCF_053615895.1 Isoptericola sp. NPDC055881 | reverse complement strand
TGCGCACGTTCTGAGCGTTCAGAACGTGCGCAACCGCCTGTTCGGCGCAGGGTGGTGAGGCGCGTCAGGCGTCGTCGTCCGCCAGCTTGTAGCCCAGGCCGCGCACGGTCAGGAGGAGCTGCGGGGACCCCGGGTCGGACTCGATCTTCGAGCGGATCCGCTTCACGTGAACGTCGAGCGTCTTCGTGTCGCCGACGTAGTCCGCACCCCACACCCGGTCGATGAGCTGCCCGCGGGTGAGCACGCGGCCGGCGTTGCGCAGCAGCAGCTCCAGCAGGTCGAACTCCTTCAGCGGCAGGGACACCGTGTCGCCGCCCACCGTCACGGTGTGCCGCTCCACGTCCATCCGCACCGGGCCGACCTCGAGCACCGGCTCCCCGTCGTCGTCGTGCCCGTTCGACGCCGCGTCCGGCGCGGCGGGGCCACGTCGCCGCATCACGGCGCGCATGCGCGCCAGCAGCTCACGGAACGAGTACGGCTTGGTGACGTAGTCGTCGGCGCCCAGCTCCAGGCCCACGACCTTGTCGATCTCGGAGTCCTTGGCCGTGAGCATGATGACGGGCACGTCGCCACGCTGCCGCAGCTCGCGGCACACCTCCGTCCCGGACAGGCCGGGCAGCATGAGGTCGAGCAGCACGAGGTCCGCGCCGCCGTCGTCGTAGGCGGCCAGCGCGTCCACCCCGTTCGAGGCCTCCACGACCTCGAAGCCCTCGCGGGTCAGCTGATATGTCAGGGGGTCCCGGTAGGACTCCTCGTCCTCGACCACCAGGATGCGCGTCACGCACCTACCTCCTCGTCCGTCGTGCCACTGTTCGGGTTCTGGTCGTGCTGGGTCTGGTCGTGCCGGGTCGGGTCGTGCGGGGACTGCGGGACGTCCTGCGGGATCTCCTGCGGCACGTCGGCCGCCGGGATGCGCAGGGTGAACGTGGAGCCCTTGCCGGGCTCGGACCACATCTGCACGTCGCCGCCGTGGTCGGCCGCGACGTGCTTGACGATGCTCAGTCCCAGCCCGGTGCCGCCGGTGTCGCGGGAACGCGCCGGGTCCACGCGGTAGAAGCGCTCGAAGACGCGCTCCTGCTCGTCGGCGGCGATGCCGACGCCCTGGTCGACGACGTCGATCTCGACGAGGCCGCCACGCTCGCGCACCCCCACGCCCACGCGGGTGTGGTCGGCCGAGTACGCGACCGCGTTGTCCAGCAGGTTGCGCACCGCCGTCACCAGCAGGTTGTGGTCGCCGTAGACGAGGACGTCCGCGGTGCCGCCCACCGTGATGGTGATGTTCTTCGCCTGCGCGGTGGTGCGGGCGCGGTCCACCGCCTCGGCCACGACGTCGCGCACGGGGATGGTGCTGACCTCCTGCAGGGCGCCGGCCACCTGCAGGCGGGAGAGCTCGATGATCTCGTGCACCAGCGCGGACAGCCGCTGGGCCTCCGCCTGCATGCGCTGGGTGAAGCGGCGCACGGCCACCGGGTCGTCCGCGGCGTCCTGCACCGTCTCGGCCAGCAGCGCCAGCGCCCCGACCGGCGTCTTCAGCTCGTGCGACACGTTGACGACGAAGTCGCGGCGGATGGCCTCGACGCGGCGTGCCTCGGTCCGGTCCTCGGCGAGGACGAGGAGCTTGTCCGGCCCCACCGGCGCGACGCGCACCTGCAGGAGCACCGTGCCGGAACCGATCGGGCCGCGCGGCAGCTCGAGCTCCTTCTCCCGGATCACCCCGTCGCGGCGTACCTGGCGCACCAGGTCGACGATCGACGGGTGCTGCAGGGCGTCGTTGCGCACCACGCCCAGCGCGTACGCGGGCGGCGACGCGCGCACCACCTCGTCCTCCTCGTCGAGCACCACCGCGGCCGACCGCAGCACCGCGAGCACGCGCACGAGCCCCTCGTCGAGCTCGGCGGGGGCCGCCTCCGGCGACCGGCGCTGGACCCGCTCGGAGAAGCGGAAGGCGAGAGTGGCGATCACGCCGACCACGACGCCGAAGATGCCCGCGACGACCGCGGTGACGCCTGGGAGGATTCCGTCCACGGCAGCAGCCTAGGTGGCGGCGGGGCGGGAATCCGTCGCGGAGCGGAACTGCTCAGCGAGCCGTCGCCCACTGTTCACCTTCGGCCCTCCCGGAGTTCACCTGGGCGCCCCCGGCCCGTCCATGAGGCGTGGCAGGGTGCGGTCAGAACACTTCTTTCCGAGAGGACAGCGATGCGAGAGATCTTCGAGGCCGAGCTGCGCCAGGTGGGTGACGACCTCATCGAGATGAGCAGGCTCGTCGAGTCGGCCATCCGGCGCGCCGGCGACGCCCTGCTCGGGGCAGACCACCAGCTGGCGCAGGAGGTCATCGCCTCCGACCACGCCATCGACCGGCTCGAGAGCGAGCTCGACGAGCGCTGCGTGCACCTGCTCGCGCAGCAGGCGCCCGTCGCGACCGACCTGCGGATCGTCATCTCGGCGCTGCGCATCAGCGCGTCGCTCGAGCGCATGGGCGACCTCGCCCGGCACGTCGCCGAGATCGCCCGCGGCCGCTACCCGGCCCAGGCCGTGCCCGGGCCTGCGCGCGAGACCTTCGTCAAGATGCACGGCGCGGCGGTCCACGTCGCCCAGCGCACGACGGCGCTCCTCGCCACCCGCGACGTCGCGCTCGCCGCCGAGGTGCAGCAGGACGACGACCTGCTCGACGCCCTGCACCAGGACACCTTCGCCGCGACGCTCGACCCGGACTGGCCCGGCAACGCGCAGGAGACCGTCGACGTCACCCTGCTCGGCCGGTACTACGAGCGGTTCGGCGACCACGGCGTCTCCGTCGCGCGTCGCATCACCTTCCTCGTCACGGGCAACTTCGACGACGAGCACGCGCGCGCCGACGCCTGAGCCGCCCCCGACCACGGTCTGCGTGGTCGGGGCGGCGAGGTAGGGACGGTTTTCTTGTCGCGAGGCGCGCCATCCGGCCGCTCGTTCCTCGCGACCTCCCGCCAGGCCCAGCCAGCCTCGCGACAAGAAGACCGTCCCTACCTCGCCTCGCTCCTCCGTACCGCCGCGCGTGTGGCGGCGACTCGCCGGCGCGGGTCCATGAGCACCTCGACCGCGTCGATCCACTGCTCGACGGCGGCCGGCAGGCCGCGCACGGACGCGCCGGCGGCGTCTCGGAGCAGCTCCGGCAGACCCCGCAAGCCGCGGAACGGGCGATCGAAGAACGGCTCGGTCGCCGCGCCGTCGAGCGACGGCAGGCCGAGCTCGCGCTGCCGCTCGTGCAGGGCGTCGCAGGCGTCGCCGAGGGCGGCGTCGCGCTCCCGCCAGGACGGTGCCGCGAGCGCCCGGTCCAGGTGCGGGCCCGCCGCCGACGGGGTGTCCGCGAACGCCGTGCCCAGCCACTTGGGGTAGGGCGGCCAGCGCCGCTCCAGCAGCAGGCCGAGGCGCAGCAGCGAGCCCGCCAGGCGGGCCGCCAGGACCCGGGAGCCGACGTCGTCGCCGCGGTCGCCGGTGCGGCCGACGAGAACGGCAGCTCCTGCCCCACCCGGGCCCACTCGGCGGCGAGGACGTGCAGCCAGACGTCGTCGGGGTACCAGGCCAGCCGCTCCCGGACCGCGGTGAGCTCCCCCGGGCCGTCGTGGAAGACGGGGCCGGCCGTCACCTCCAGCACGCTCTGCCCCGTGAGGGACAGCCAGCCCGTGGCGTCGAGCTCGGTGACGGGGTCCAGGCCGAGCCGGGAGCGCGCGAACGCACGGGGCGTCGTGACCTCGGCCCGGTGCCGCACCACCGGCTCCCACGTGGTCGCGAACCGGGTGGGCAGGCCCGCGTGCTCGGCGGGCAGCGCCCCTCCCAGGTAGGCGTCCACGGCCACGACGTCGGCCGCGTCGACCAGCAGCGTGAGCCGCAGCCCCCAGTCGTGGTCGCGCGACGTCGCGTCGTCGAGACCGAGCACGTCCGACCCGCTGCCCAGCCGGGCCGCCGCGTACGGCAGGCCCGGGCGCCAGGCGTCGAGCAGGGGCCGGACGACGTCGTCGTGGTAGGCCCGCGCGAGGCCGATGCCGGTGTGCACGCGGTCACCCTGCCAGGCGAGCGGCGCCGGGACCCACCCCTTTCCCGGCGCCGCTCCTGGCCGGACAGCCGGTCAGCCCGCCAGCGACGCCTCGAACGACGCCCCGGCGGCCTGGGACAGCACCGCCTGGACGGTGACGACGTGCCCCCCGGTGACGGTCAGGCGCTCGTGCGCCGACGTGACGCGGGAGAGCTTGCGGTCCAGGTCGATCTCGACGGTCGCGGCCTCGATCGACCTCGACGGCGACGACACGGCCAGCGTGGCCTCCCGCGCGTGGCCGGAGACGAGGACGGCGCACGGGCCGGTGGCGCGGACCGGACCCTCGTCGGTCGCGGCGAACAGGTGGGCGAACAGGAACCACCGGCCTCGGCGCACCGCTCGGACGACGTGCGCCGTCGCGTCCTGCCGCAGCACCTCGACGTCGAGCTTCTCGAGGCCGTCCGCTGCCACCGTGGCCGTGCGCTCGGCGGTGGCGCCGGGCAGGATCACGTAGCCGTACCGTCCTCCCGTGGTCCCCGCGGGGTGCTGGACGGTCACGGTCGCGTAGCGGCGGGTGCGCAGGTCGGCGGAGCCGCCGGTGTCGGCGCCGGAGTTCACGTCCCGCCACGACCCGGACCGGTCGGCCACCTGCGCGCGGACGGCCTGGCCGTCGCCGAGCAGCACGTACCCGGCCACGCCCTCCACGTGAGCCCAGGTGGGCGCCGCCCCCTCGACCGGGCCGGTCACCCGCGCGCCGTCGAGCAGCAGCGCCGGGTCACGGTCCGTGGGGAAGGAACGGTTCTCGATCACCGTCTCGGCGTCGGACCCGGTCACCGTGACGTCCGAGCCGAGCGCGACCACCGCGTCGTCGAGCAGGAACCACGACTTCTTCGCCCGGACGGTGCCGAGACTGTTGGTGAGGTCCATGCCGGCGGTGCCCCACCGCCCGGAGAGCCCCACCCCTCCGGCCCACCCGTTCTGCGCTCGCGGGATGCCGGTCCCCGCGCCCGACGCGCCCGACTGGCGCGGCGAGAGGGACGCCGTCGTGCCGGGCAGGCGGTAGGGGTCGACCGTGGGCCAGTAGTCGTCGGAGAACTGACCCTGGTCGCCGTCGACGTACAGGTAGGCGGCGCCGTCGCCCTGGTGCCAGCCGAGGTTGTTCTCGTCGTTGCCCCACTCGTAGCGGCCGATCCGGCGCGACGACGTGGCCACGGTGTATGCCCAGCCGCTCCCCCGGTGCACCATCCGCTCCTGGGCACCGAACTGCCGGTGCCCGAGCGGCTCCGGGGCGCCGGTCACCCCGTCGTCGGCGAGCACGGGCAGCGCGCGCGACAGGTCGCTGAGCGTGGCACCGGCCGCGTAGTCCTCCGTACAGCGCGACAGCCACCCCTTGGCCAGCGAGCGGTACGTGTCCCGGTACGGCGCCGGCATCTGGGTGGCGAGCAGCAGCAGCGAGCCCGCGGTCGTGAACCCGTCGTGGAAGTCGTGCTCGCGCTCGCGCGAGACGGCGCGCCCGCGGACGGTCTCCAGCATCCGTCCGTTCCAGACGAACGGCGCGAACGACCGCTCGGGTGCGGCCAGGATCATCTCGACGTCCGGGTCCGTCACCTCCCACGGGCTGCCGGTGACCAGCATCAGCGAGCGGGCGACGCCCGACAGCGCCACGTTGCCGTAGGTGCCGACGTACGGCAGGTACGAGTGGTCCACGTAGGACCCGTCGGCGTAGAAGCCGTTGCCCGACGTGACGTACCGGAACAAGCTGTTGCGCCCGCCGCCCGCCCTGTCGCTGAGCGCGTCGCGGGCCAGCACCATGTCGGCCTCGTCGCGGGCGGTGATGCCCCGCAGCAGGCACGCGAGCGCCTTGTCGGCCCGGTTGCCGCCCGTCTCGGGCGAGGTCGACGTGCCGCGGTAGTTCGGGTTCGGGGTGAAGCGGCGGACCGCGGCGACGGCGGCCGCGCGGTCGGCGTCGGTGAGCAGCGCGTCGACGAGGACGGACAGGTCGCCGAGGGTGCGCGGGATGCCGATCTCCCAGAACCACCAGTTCCCCGACTTCCGGATCGTCAGGTTGTACCAGTGCGCGCTCATGTGCCGGTACCAGGCGACGAGTTGGTCGGCGACGCCCGCGTCCGCGTGCTGCTGCGTGCCCGGGGTGGCCCACGCCGTCGCGACCACGAGGATCCGGGAGTAGGTGAGGGAGATGTTGCCTTCTGCCGGCCCGGCCATCGGCAGGTCGGTCCACAGGTCGCCGCCCGCGGCGGGCGCCGCGGCGGCCGAGGCCAGCGCGTCGCCCGCACGGGACGACAGGTCGGCGAGCCGCGCGGCGATCTGCGGGTGCGTGGCGTCGAGGCCGGCGCCGCCGGTCAGGTAGTCCGCCCACCGGGCGCGCAGGCCGTCGAAACCGTCGGCCGCGTGCGCCGCCGGGAGGCCGAGCGGGCCGAGGAGGCCCGCCGCCGCGGGGACGGCGGCCCCCATCAGCAGCAGATGGCGTCGCGTGATGCCCGGACCGGTGGCCACAGGGTGCTGTGCGTGCATGGGCGTCCCTCTCGTCGTCGAAACAGAACCGCCGGACACCCACGCCGTCGTGGGTGACGTGCGGCCACTATGGCGCGCGACGATCGGGACGACAACGTTCCGGTCACAACCGATCATCGGTGGAGTCGACGGAAGGATCGTAGGGACGACGACGGCGCCGCACCCCGTGGGGTGCGGCGCCGTGCGCAGGCCCGTCGGGCGACGTGCCGGTGCTGTGCCTGCTGGCTGGTTACTTGCCCTGGTTCGCGACGGCCGCGATGGCGTCCTTCGCAGCCTCGGGGTCGAGGTAGGTGCCGCCCGGGTTGGTCGGCTTCAGGGTCTCCTCGTCGAGCTCGTACACCAGCGGGATGCCCGTAGGGATGTTGAGCCCGGCGATGGTCTGGTCGTCGACGCCGTCGAGGTGCTTGACGATCGCGCGCAGCGAGTTGCCGTGCGCCGCGACGAGGACGGTCTTGCCAGCCTGGAGGTCCGGCACGATCTCGCCGTCCCAGTACGGCAGGGCCCGCTCGAGCACCTGCTTGAGGGCCTCCGAGCGCGGGATGGGCTCGCCGGCGTAACGCACGTCGGCGTCCTGCGAGAACTCCGAGCCCAGCTCGATCTCGGGCGGCGGCACGTCGTAGGAGCGGCGCCAGAGCATGAACTGCTCCTCGCCGTACTGGTCGCGCACCTGCTTCTTGTCCTTGCCCTGCAGGTCACCGTAGTGGCGCTCGTTGAGGCGCCAGTTGCGCTTGACCGGGATCCAGTGACGGTCCGCGGCGTCGAGCGCCAGGTTCGCCGTGTTGATGGCGCGGCGCAGCAGCGACGTGTGCACGACGTCGGGGGTGACGCCCGACTCCTTGAGCAGCTCGCCGCCGCGCTTGGCCTCCGCGGTGCCCTTCTCCGACAGCGGCACGTCCACCCAGCCGGTGAAGAGGTTCTTGGCGTTCCACTCGCTCTCGCCATGGCGGAGCAGCACGAGGGTGTAGGTCATGGGTCCATCCTGCCTGCTGGACGCCGGCGCCCGCACCGCGGGTCGGATCCCGGGACGCCGGCGTCCGGCCGGGCGTGCGCTCAGGAGCCGGCGCGCTCGAGGACGAAGACGGGGATCTCGCGGTCCGTCTTGCGCTGGTAGTCGGCGTAGTCCGGGTACGCGGCGACGCACCGCTCCCACCACAGCGCCTTCTCCTCGCCCGTGATCTCGCGCGCGACGTACTCGTGCTTCTCCGGGCCGTCCTGCAGCTCCACCCGCGGGTTCGCGACGACGTTGTAGTACCAGACGGGGTGCTTCGGGGCGCCGCCCAGCGACGCGACGACGGCGTACTCGCCCTCGTGCTCCACCCGCATCAGCGGCGTCTTGCGGAGCTTGCCGCTCTTCGCGCCCACGGTCGTGAGGATGACGACGGGCATGCCGCGCATCGTCGTGCCCTTCGTCCCGCCGGACGACTCGTACTCCTCGACCTGCTTGGCGGCACGAGCGGACGGGCTGGGTGCGTACTCTCCGGTGATCGGCATACCCGGTCCAATTGCTGGCCCCAGCGATCCATTCCCGTGCTACCTCGGCAGGACCCCGACTACCTCGGCACGGCCTGGACTACCTCGGCGAGCGCGCGCGGTGCACCTTCGCCGCCTGCGCGTACACGTCGAGCATGGCCGCGGCGGCGCGGTCCCAGCTGAACCGCTCGCTGGCGCGGCGGGCGCCGGCGGCGAGGCGGTCGCGGCGCTCGTCGTCGGCGAGGAGGTCGCCGAGCTCGCGCGCCCACGTCCACGGGCTATGGTCGGGCACCAGGACGCCGGAGACGCCGTCCACCACGACGGTCTGCAGGCCACCCACCGCGGCGGCGACGACGGGCGTGCCCGCCGCCTGCGCCTCGGCGGCCACCAGGCCGAACGACTCGTTGTGCGACGGCACCGCGACGACGTCTGCCGCGCGCAGGTAGTCGACCAGCTCCTCGCGCGGTACGGGCGGACGCACGATCAGGCGGTCGGTGACGCCCACCTGGTGGGCCAGCGCCTCCAGCTCGCGCACCGCCGTCGCGCGACCGCTCGCCCCGCCGAGGACCACGAGCGCCGGTACGCGGGACCCGCCGCCGTCGCACCACGCCTCGGGCTCGGTGGCGTCGCCGGTGCTGGCATGGTCGGCCAGGACGCCGAGCGCGCGGACCAGCACGTCCGGCCCCTTGAGGAGCTGGACCCGGCCCGCGAACAGCACGACCTTGCGGTCCAGCGGCAGTCCCAGCCGCTCCCGCAGCGCGCGGCGCGCGGTGGCGGCGTCCTGGCCCGGGACGGGCTCGAGCGGCCGGAAGACGTCGAGGTCCACACCGGGCGCGACGACGTGCACCCGGTCGGGGTCGGCGCGGTACTCCTGCTCGAGGTCGTGGGCCTCCTCACGCGTGGAAGCGACGAGCCCGTCGGCAGCCTCGACCACCTGCTCCTCCCCCACGACGCGCCCCACGGGCTCTGGCGCGTCCCCCGGGGCGAGGGCGGCGTTCTTGACGCGCGCCATCGTGTGCATGGTGTGCACGAGCGGGACGTCCCAGCGCTCCGCGGCCAGCCAGCCCACCTGGCCCGAGAGCCAGTAGTGGCTGTGCACGACGTCGTACCAGTGCGGCGGGCGGTGCGCCTCGGCCCGCAGCACGCCGGCGGTGAAGGCGCACAGCTGGCCGGGCAGGTCGTTCTTGTCCAGCCCCTCGTACGGGCCCGCCGCGACGTGCACCACGCGGATGCCGGGCTCCACGTCCACGGACCGTGGCTGGGCGGACGACGTCGCGCGCGTGAAGATCTCGACCTCGGCACCGCGCCGGGCCAGCGCCCGCGACAGCTCCAGCACGTAGACGTTCATGCCGCCCGCGTCGCCGGTGCCCGGCTGGTCGAGCGGCGACGTGTGCACCGACAGCATCGCCACCCGGGGTCCGGGCCGCACGGCGTCGGCCGAGGTGCTCATCAGGACTCCAGCACGCAGGCGGGCGGCGTCGGGAGGACGTGGCGCGCGACGACCTCCCCGGTCCCGGTGGCCGGGTCGAGCCGCACGGTGCCGAGCTCGCTGCGGCCCTGCAGCGCGACGACGACGGTCTCGGTGCCGTCGTCGTCGGTCGCGAGGACGGCATGGTGGCGCGGCCAGGCGCCCTCGCCGAGCGGCACGTCCGCGAGGTGCTCCAGGCGCGGCGCGGCGCCGTCTCCGGCCGGGTGCACGCGAAGCACCGCCAGCAGGTCCGCGCCCCGCACGCCGACGTGCAGGCGCGTGCCGTCCGCGCTGAGGCTCACGTGCGACGGGAAGTCCCGGCCGCCCTCGGCCGCCGGGGAGACCGGCACCGCACCGGCGGACGTCCACCCGTCGCCGTCACGCACCAGCACGTGCGCGCGGGCGTCGAGCTCGCCGACCACGACGAGCGACCCGTCTGCGAGCGCGACGAGATGACGCGGGCCGGTGCCGGGCGGCAGGACGGCGGCGACCTCCGCGGGGGCGCCGGCGTCCGCGCCCGTCGCCGGGTAGCGCCGCAGCACGTCCGCGCCGAGGTCGCACACGAGGACGTCGTCGCCGGCGGCGGCCACGAAGTGCGCGTGCGGGCCCGCCTGCCGTTCCACGACCGGGCCGCTGCCGACGCCGGGGTGCGTGACGACCCCCTCCGCGGCGAGGTCTCCCGTCGCCGCGTCGACCGGCACGGCCGCCGCCACGCCGTCGCCGTAGTTCGCCAGCCAGACGACGTCACGGCGGGCCAGCACGTGGCACGGGTCGTCGCCGCCGGACGCGATCGAGCCCGACGGCGCGAGGGTGGCGGCGCCGTCGGCGTCCTCGACCCGGAACGCCGTGAGCGTCCCTGCGGGCGTCTCCCCCACCGCGTAGAGCGTGCGCCCGGAGGGGTGCAGCGCGAGGAAGGAGGACGAGGTGGCGGCCACGGTCGCGACCGCCGAGGCGACCGAGCCGTCGGCCCGGTCCAGCTCGACGCGCCAGATGCTCTCCCCGCTGCCCGGCGCGGCGCCCGGCTCCGGATAGGTGCCGACCCAGAGCTGCGCCCGAGCGCCCGTTCCCGTCATGGCCTCAGCCTATGACCGCGCCGCTGCCGGCGGAACGCGCACGACCCCCGGCCGGAGCCCGGCCAGGGGTCGTGCCTGCGGGGTGCCCGCGTGGTGCGACGAGTCAGTGCGCAGCCTCGTAGGCGGTCAGCACCGCCGCGGGGATGCGACCCCGGTCGCTCACGTTGTGGCCGTTCTCGCGGGCCCACTCGCGGACCTTCGCGAGCTGCGCACGGTCGGTGCCGGTGCGGCGTGCGGCGGAGCGGGTGGCACCGCCGAGCCGAGCCGTGGTCTTGCGGCCGTGCCCGATCCAGGTGGCGAACGCGTCACGAAGCTCGGACGCGTGCGCGGACGTGAGGTCGATCTCGTAAGAGACGCCGTCAAGCGCGAACGTCACGGTCTCGTCCGCTTCGCTCCCGTCGATATCGTCGATCAGGACGATCTGCTGCTTCTGAACCACGTGAATGCCTTCCGGTCATGAAGAGATGACGTCACAAAGAATGCCTTCGTCTTCACCGGAAAGTCAACGCGAATCGCGCACGGCGCACGACCTCGCGAAGCCTTCAGTGCGATTCTGCCCGCGCCGCCGCCTCTTCGGCGTCCAGGCGCTCGAGCGCGAGACGCTCGTTCCGGTCGGCATGCATGATCTTGCGCATCGCCAGCCAGAAGAGCAGGCCGACCCCGACGGACGGGGCGAGCCCGGCCATGATCGCGAGAAAAGTGTCCATGATCTGACTTTCGTTCAGGCCGTCGGCTTGACGAGCGGGAAAAGGATGGTCTCGCGGATACCGAGCCCCGTGAGCGCCATCAGAAGTCGGTCGAGGCCCATGCCCATGCCTCCCGACGGCGGCATCGCGTGCTCCATGGCGGTGAGGAAGTCCTCGTCGAGGGCCATCGCCTCGTCGTCGCCCGCCGCGGCGAGGAGCGCCTGCGCCTCGAAACGCTGCCGCTGGACCACCGGGTCCACGAGCTCGGAGTACCCCGTGGCCAGCTCGAAGCCGCGCACGTACAGGTCCCACTTCTCCACCTGGCCGGGCACCGTGCGGTGCGCACGCACCAGAGGCGACGTCTCAACGGGGAAGTCGCGCACGAACGTGGGCGCGTAGAGCGCGTCCCCCACGTGGTGCTCCCACAGCTCCTCGACCAGCTTGCCGTGGTTCACCCTCTTGGGGTCCACCGAGATCTCGGCCTTCTCCGCCAGGTCGGTGAGATGCTCGACCGTGGTGTCGGGAGTGATCTCCTCACCGATCGCCTCGGAGAGCGAGCCGTACATCGTGATCTGCGCCCATTCGCCGCCGAGGTCGTACTCCTCGCCGTCGGGAAGGGTGACGACCGTGGTGCCGAGAACCTCGAGCGCGGCCCGCTGCACAAGATCCTGCGTCAGAGCGCCGATCGTGTTGTAGTCGCCGTACGCCTCATAGGCCTCGAGCATCGCGAACTCCGGCGAGTGCGTGGAGTCGGCGCCCTCGTTGCGGAAGTTGCGATTGATCTCGAAGACCTTCTCGATTCCACCCACGACGGCCCGCTTGAGGAAGAGCTCCGGCGCGATCCGCAGGAAGAGGTCGATGTCATAGGCATTCATGTGCGTGCGGTAAGGCCGCGCGGACGCCCCCGACGCGATGGTCTGCAGCATCGGGGTCTCGATCTCGAGGAATCCGCGCTCGTGGAAGTTGTCGCGCAGGGAGCGCACGACCCCCGCACGGGTGCGCACCATCTCGCGGGCGGCGGGGCGCGCGATGAGGTCGACGTACCGCTGGCGGACGCGGGCCTCCTCCGACAGGTCCTTGTGCAGCACCGGCAGCGGGCGCAGCGCCTTGGCCGCCATCTGCCAGGAGTCGGCGAACACGCTCAGCTCGCCGCGGCGCGACGAACCGACCCGGCCGTGGACGAACAGGTGGTCGCCCAGGTCGACGTCGGACTTGAACGACGCGAGCGACTCCTCGCCCACCTCCTTGAGGCTGAGCATCGCCTGCAGGCGATGCCCCTCACCGTCCTGGAGGGTGACGAAGCAGAGCTTGCCCGTGTTGCGCAGGAAGACGACACGGCCGGCGACACCGACGACGTCGTCCGTCTCCTGACCTGCCTCGAGGTGCTCGTAGCCCTCGCGCACCGCCGCGATCGAGTGCGTCACCGGCAGGCTGACGGGGTAGGGCTCGACGCCCTGGTCGAGCAGCCGGTCGCGCTTCTCCCGGCGCACGCGCATCTGCTCCGGGAGGTCGTCCGTGGCTGCGGCAGGGTCGACGTCAGGCACGGCGGAGGCGGGGTTCTGCGGGGAGGTCACCCAGTGATTCTACGAGCGATCTCTAGGGGCGAAGGTCGAGCGCCAGGTCGAGGATCGGGGCCGAGTGCGTGAGCCCGCCCACGGACAGGTAGTCGACGCCGGTCGAGGCGACCTCGCGGGCACGGTCGAGGGTGAGGTTGCCGGTCGCCTCCAGCTCGACGTGCTCCGGCACGCCGCCCACGCCCTGCCGTGCGCGGACGGCCGCCACGGTCGCGCCGAGGACGGGCGTCGGCATGTTGTCGAGCAGCAGGAAGTCCGCCCCGGCGTCGAGCGCTTCCAGCGCCTGGTCGGTGGTGTCGGCCTCGACCTGGACCAGTACGTCGGGGAACGTCGCGCGGACGGCGTCGATCGCGGCGCGGACCGACCCGGCGGCCACGACGTGGTTGTCCTTGACCATCGCGACGTCGTAGAGCCCCATGCGCTTGTTGGTGCCGCCGCCCGCGCGGACCGCGTACTTCTCCAGGGCGCGCAGGCCGGGCGTCGTCTTGCGGGTGTCGAGGACCTGCGCGCCCGTGCCGGCGAGCTCCCGCGACCAGGCCGCCGTCGCCGTCGCGACGCCCGACGCCCGCGAGGCCAGGTTGAGCAGGGTCCGCTCGGCGACGAGCAGCACCTGGACCGGTCCCTCGAGGGACGCCAGCACCTGCCCTCGCTCGACGGCGTCGCCGTCCTGCGCGCGGAAGGTCACCGCAGGCGTGGCCAGGCCCAGGCGCACCGCGACCTGCCGCAGGGTCTCGGTCACCACCACCAGGCCCGCGACCGTGCCCGCCGCCCGCGCCACGAGGTCCGCGGTGCCCGTGGCCGACGTCGGGACCGTGGCCTGCGTGGTCACGTCGCGGCCAGGAGCCGTGCCCAGGTCCTCGTCCAGGGCGACCTCGACCGTGCGGGCGACCCACGCAGCGTCCAGGCCGGGCTCGACGGCCGAGGCCGCGACGCCGCGCGCGGAGCGGTCGTGTGCAGTGAGGTCGCGCGCAGGGCGGTCCTCTGCGGAGAGGTCGCGCGCAGGGCGGTCGTCTGCGGAGGGGTCGCGGTCGGGCAGGTCGCGGAGCGGGTCGGTCGCGGTCACGCTGCGCAACGCTACCGCCCACACCCGAGGCACCCCGCGAGGGAGTTCCCCACCTGCCGAGGTAGTCCCGCACGTGCCGAGGTAGTCGCGAGACTGCCGAGGTAGTTGCGAGTCTGCCGAGGTAGTCGCGAGGCTGCCGAGGTAGTCCCGCACGTGCCGAGGTAGTTGCGAGGCTGCCGAGGTAGTGAAGTGGCCCACTACCTCACCGTGGACCGCACTACCTCGCCAGGGCCCCCACTACCTCGCCGTGGTCCCGACTCCTCACCGTGAACTGCACTACCTCGCCGTGGTCCCGACTACCTCACCGTGAACTGCACTACCTCGCCGCGGACTGCACTACCTCGCGGGGGTGAGGGCTTCCTCGCGGAGGGCGCCGTCGTCGTCGAGGGCGAGGGTGACGCGGCGCTGCCAGGCCGGGTCCGGGACGGGGAAGTCGGTCCGGAAGTGTCCGCCGCGAGACTCCTGGCGCAGCCACGCGGCGTGCACCAGCGCGCTCGCGACCTGGTGCACGGTGGTGGTCTCCCACTCGGCGACCTGCGGGTCGGCGACGACGTCGTCCGTGCGGTGGGCGTCGGTGCGCACGGCGCCGAGGATGGCCGCGGCCGTCTCGAGCGACGCGGCGGACCGCACCGGACCCGCACCCTCCGACGTCGTGCGCTGGACGCGGGAGCGTGCGGCTGCGGCGACGAGGGCCGCCCCGCCGGGGCGCTCCTCCGGGTCGGGCGCCGCCCGCAGCTCGCCGTCCTCGACCCGCTGCGCGACGTCGCGGGCCGCGCGGTGGGCGAAGACCAGGCCCTCCAGCAGGGAGTTGGACGCCAGCCGGTTGGCGCCGTGCACGCCCGTGCACGCGACCTCCCCGACGGCGTACAGGCCCGGCACGGAGGTACGGCCACGCGCGTCGGTCACCACCCCGCCCGAGTGGTAGTGCTGCGCGGGCGCGACCGGCACCGGCTCCTCGGTCCAGTCGATGCCCTGGTCCAGGAGGCGTGCCGTGATGCTCGGGAACCGCCGGCGCAGGAAGTCCGCGCCGAGGTGCCGGGCGTCGAGCAGCACGTGGTCGGCGGACGTCGCGGCCAGACGACGCACGATGGCGTGCGCGACGACGTCGCGCGGCGCCAGCTCGGCCAGCTCGTGCTCCGCGGGCATGAAGCGATACCCGTCGACGTCGAGCAGCAGCGCGCCCTCGCCGCGGACGGCCTCGCTGATGAGCGGCTGCTGACCCTTGGCGCCGAGCCCCTGCCACAGCACCGTGGGGTGGAACTGCACGAACTCCAGGTCGCCCACGGTCGCGCCGGCGCGCAGCGCCGCCGCGATCCCGTCGCCCGTGGCGCCCGGCGGGTTGGTCGACGAGCGGAAGACCTGCCCGATACCGCCCGTGGCCAGCACCACCACGGGTGCCAGCGCCGCGCCCACGCCGTCGCGGCTGCCCGCCCCGCGCACGTGCAGCGTGACGCCCGCCGCAGGCCGGCGCCCGTCCACGCCCGGGGCGCCGGTGAGCACGTCGAGCACCAGCGCGTGCTCCAAGACCTCGATGCCCGGGTCGTCACGTACCGCCTCGATCTGGGCCACGAGCGCCCGGGAGATCTCCGCGCCGGTGGCGTCGCCCCCGGCGTGCGCGATCCGGTCGGCACGGTGGCCGCCCTCGCGGGTGAGGGCGAGGTCGCCGTCCGGCCCGACGTCGAACGACGTGCCTCGGGCCACGAGCTCGCGCACCCGGTCCGGGCCCTCCGTGACGAGCACGCGCACGGCCTCGGGGTCGCTCAGCCCGCCGCCGGCGGCGAGCGTGTCGGTGAGGTGGGCGTCGGGAGTGTCGTCGGGGTGGAGCGCCGCGGCGATGCCGCCCTGCGCCCACACCGTGGACCCGGACGACAGCGCGCCCTTGGTGACCAGGAGCACGCGCGGCACGCGGCTGCGCAGCTCCAGCGCGGCGGTCAGGCCCGCGATCCCGGTGCCGACGACGATGGCGTCGGCGGACGTGGTCCAGCCGGGGGCGGGGGCGGCGAGCGCGCGGGCGAGCCGCGGCCCGTTCACCGGGCAGTCACCGGGGCGGCGTCGCGAGGGCCTGTCACCGGACGGCCGCGAAGGGGATGCCGCTCGACTCCAGACCGAAGCCGTCCGGCACCTGCCCCGGGTCGTCGTCGAGCTCGACGATCCGGTTCTCCGGGTCGACGAACACGACCGCCGGGGAGTACGTGCGGGCGTCGGCGTCGGCGAGCATGCCGTAGGCGATGACGATGACGGTGTCCCCCGGGTGCACCAGGTGCGCCGCCGCGCCGTTGATGCTGACCTGGCGGCCGCCGCGCTCCCCGGGGATGACGTACGTCGTCAGGCGGGCGCCGTTCGTGACGTCGACCACGTCGACCTGCTGGCCGGGGTACAGGTCCGCGGCGTCGAGCAGGTCGGCGTCGATGGTGATCGAGCCGACGTAGTGGAGGTCCGCCTGCGTGACGGTGGCGCGATGGATCTTGCCGATCATCATCGGCCGCTGCAGGGAGGCGGGGCGGTTCACGTGCTCAGTCACTGGGCTTCTCCTGTGGATTCGCGCTGCCGGCGAGGTCCACGGCCTGGTTGTCGATCAGTCGGGTGGCACCGGCACGCGCCGCCACGAGGAGGAGGGCGGACCCGCGGAAGTCCGCGGGCACCGGGTCCACGGTAGTCGGGTCGACGAGTGCCAGGTAATCCACCTCAACCCCGCCGGCCCCCTCCAGGATTCCCGACGCCGCCGCCAGCACGGCCTGCGGTCCCCCGTCGGCCGCGTCGGCGCCCGCCCGCAAGGCCCGCGACAGCGCCAGCGCCGCGGACCGCTCGTCGTCCGAGAGGTAGGCGTTCCGCGACGACATCGCGAGGCCGTCCGGCTCCCGCACGATCGGCACGCCGAGCACCTCGACGTCCACGTCCAGGTCACGCACCATGCGCCGCACCGCCAGGAGCTGCTGGGCGTCCTTCTCCCCGAACAGGGCGACGTCCGGGCGCACCAGGTGCATGAGCTTGAGCACCACGGTGAGGACGCCGTCCAGGTGCCCCGGGCGGGACTCCCCCTCCAGCACCTCGCCGACCCGGCCCGCGGACACCCGCACGATCGGGTCCCCGTCGGGGTAGACGACGTCGGGCGTGGGCGCGAACACGAGGTCCGCCCCGACGCTCGCCAGCTTCGCGACGTCCCCGTCCAGGTCACGCGGGTAGCGGTCCAGGTCCTCGCCGGCGCCGAACTGCAGCGGGTTGACGAAGATCGTCACCACGACCTGCCCGGTCGGCCCGGCCGCCTCGCGGGCCCGGCGCACCAGCTCGAGGTGCCCGTCGTGCAGCGCACCCATCGTCATGACGACGGCACGCTGGTCCGTGGGCTCCGGGCCGGAGAGCGTCCAGGACGTCAGCGCGTCGTGCAGCTGCTCGCGGGAGCGCACGACGGCGGGGGGCGCCGGGGTCGTCGGGGTCGCTGCGCTCATCAGGGCTCCTCGGGCGGGTCGGTGCGGGGCGGGTCGTGCGGGTCGCTGCGGGGCGGGTGCGGGTCGTCGGGGAGCAGCGGCGCGGGCGGTGCGAGGGCGTCCAGCAGGGTCCGCGCGGCCCGGTCGTCGATGCGGTGCGCGGCGAGCGCGCGGCTCGTGGCACCCCGCGCCAGCTCGGTGTACGAGGCGGGCACGTCGACGGCGCCCGTCCGGGCCGCGAGCGACCGCAGCACGTCGAGGTGCGTGCGCACCGTGCCGACGTCGCCCCGCGAGACCGGTCCCGTGAGAGCGCTGATCGCGCCGGGGCCTTCACCGTCGCGCACGTCCGCGGCGCGCGTGGCGCCGTCGAGCGCGGCGGACAGCAGCGGCGCGAGGGCGCGACCGGGCTGCTCGACGCCGGCCGCCTCGAGCGCCTGCGCGGCCTGCGCGACCAGCACCACCAGGTGGTTCGCCCCGTGCGCGAGGGCCGCGTGGTACAGCCCACGGGCCTCTTCCGCGACGATCACGGGCTCGCCGCCGACCTCGACGACGAGCGCCTGGCCGATGGGCTGGACCGCGGCCGGCGCGGTCACCGCGAAGGTGCAGCCCTCCAGCCGGTGCAGGTCGAGGGACGTGCCGGTGAACGTCATCGCCGGGTGCAGCGCCACCGGGATCGCGCCCGCCCGCCGTGCGGGGTCGAGCACGCCCGCGCCGTACCGGCCCGACGTGTGCACCACGAGCTGCCCTGGCTGCCACGCGCCGAGGGCGGCGAGCCCGCTCACGACGTCCGCCAGCGCGTCGTCGGGGACGGCGAGCAGCACGAGCTCGGCGCGCTCCACGACCTGCTCGACCTCGAGGTGCGGGACGCCGGGCAGCAGCGTCGCGATCCGCTCCCGCGACTCCTCGCTGACGCCGCTCGCGCCGACGACGGTGTGTCCCGCCGCCCGGAGCGCGCTCCCGAGCACCGCGCCCACCCGGCCTGCGCCGACGACGCCGACCCCGAGCCGGCCCGGGCGCGCGGACGGCGGCGACTGACGGTCGTCCGGCGTGCTCATCGCGGACCCTCCATCCAACGTTCCGGGCCAGCGTGGGCGCGGGCCTCCCGGGCGCGCGCGGACTGCTCGCCCAGCAGGCGGGCGGCCTCGTCCTCGGCCAGGTGGTAGACGACGGGGCTGATCGGGCCGGGCGTCGAGTGCAGCGCGAACGACGCGAGCCCGCGCCGGCGCTGCCAGGGCCCCTGGGTGAGCCCGAGGGACTGGGTGCGCTCGTGCGGCACCACCTCGAGACGGCGCACGAACCGGCCCCCGCGCGCGAGCAGCGCGCGGCCCGTCACGGCGTACCCGTTGCGACGCCAGCTCCAGGGATCGAGCAACCGGGCACGCCGGGGGCTGGTGACGAACCAGCGGTCCGTGCGCGCGTCGCCCGTGAGGGCCTCGTCCAGCAGCGCGAGCGTCGCGTCCGGGTCCTCGACCTCGAGGTCGGGCAGCACCAGCCACAGCGCGGTGAGCGCCTCCTCGCGAGGCCCGACGGGCAGCAGCACGTGCTGCTGCTCCCCCTCCTGTCCCTCGCCGCCGCCGTAGCCGGCCACGTTGACCCGGACCCGCCACCAGTCCGGGCCGCGCCAGAACGGCCCCTGCGTGAGCGAGACGGCCTGCACGCGGCCCGGCGGGATGGTCTGCGCGCGCGTCTCCAGCAGGCCGTGGCGCAGCCGGATGCCGTCGGGCGACAGCGCCGCGCGGAAGCCGAACTCGCCGGCGAAGCGCTGGAACACGTACCCCCCGACGCCCAGGATCGCGGGCAGCGCGGAGAACAGGATGCTGACCTCGCGGGTCAGGAACACCACGACGCCCACGCCGACCAGCACGAGCACGCCGAACCACACGCCGGGCATCCGCAGCAGCGACAGCAGCAGCCGCGTCGGGGGGACCTCGTACACCTGCCGCTCGGGCGCCTCGGGCGCGACGTCCTCGGGGTCGGCAGCCTCCGGGCGCGCCTCGACGGGCCGCGGGGACGAGTGGTGGGCCGGGTCGCCGGCGCCGAGGGAATCGACGGCGGCGTCGGACGCCTGCGGTGCTGCGGCGGGCCGTGCGTGCTCGGGGTCGGCACGGCGGGCGGCCTTGACGCCCGCCGCGCGGGCGAGCAGGTTCGCGCGCAGCTGCTGCGCGTCCGCCTCCTTGAGGAAGCCGATCGCCACGCCGGAGTCGGAGCCGCCCGCCACCTCGAGGCGCAGCTCCGCGAGGCCGAACAGGCGCGCGAGCAGCGGTTGGCGCACGTCGATCGCCTGCAGCCGGTCGAGCCGCGCGTGCCGCTGCTGCCGGAACAGGATGCCCTTGCGCAGGTGCACGACGTCGTCGTCGACCGCGTACGCCGTCATGCGCCACGCCAGGGCGGCGTACCCGAAGATGATCCCGACGAGCACGACCAGGCCGAGCAGGACCATCCACCACAGGCCACGGATCTCCCCCGCCGCCTCGATCGCGCGCGCCACGTCGTCGAGCACCTGCTGGCCCGCGATGACCAGGATGGCGACCACCGCGGCCCAGCCGCGCACGAACGGCGTGACCGGGTGCACGCGACGCCACGTCAGGTCGCGCGACGCGGCGGCGGCGTTCGCGTCCGGCTCGGGGACGTGAGCCGGGGACGCGCCGGGGGTCGGAGTGCTCACAGGCCCGCCAGCCGCGCCTCGCCCCGAGCGGTGAGCCGGTCACGCAGCCGCTCCGCCTCGTCGGGCACCAGGCCCGGGATGTCGGCGTCCGTGCCGGCCGACGCCGTGTGGAGCTGCACCTTCGCGATCCCCAGCTTCCGGTCGAGCGGGCCCGCCTCCACGTCCACGTACTGCATGCGGCCGTAGGGCACGACGACGAGCGTGCGGAACATGATCCCCTTGCGGATCAGCAGGTCGTCGTCACGCTCCGCGTAGCCGACGGCCCGCACCTGACGGGGCACCAGGAGCACCGCCCACAGCAGCAGCGCGGCCGGGACGCCGGCCAGCAGCCAGAACCACGGGGACACGAGGACCGCGAGCAGCACGCCCGCGACGATCGGCACCGCCAGGGTGGCCGAGATCGAGATCAGACGCGCCGGGACGAGCCGCGGCGACACGCTCTGCCACGCGACGCCCGGCGGGTCGAAGGGACCGGACTGGCGCACGGCCGGATGGTCCGCGCCCGCGGGGGTGGTCGTCATGGGTCCATCCTTCCATCCGGGCGTGCTCCGTCCACATCGTCCGAGCGGCTCGGGTCACGACGGCAGCGGGTCCGCGCGCTCCTCCGTGTCGCCGCCGTCCGCGTCGTCCGACGGCGGGAGCTGGCAGAACTTCTCCACGACGAGGCCCACCACGCAGAGCACCACCGCGCACCCGGCCGCGATCGCGGACGCGATCGCCTGGTCGCGCCGCGCCTCGACCTGGAGCTGTCCGAGCACCACGAGCACGCTGGCGACGTACCGGCCGGCGAGCAGCGCGCCCGTCAGCGCCCCGGCCTTGGCCAGGACGAACGTGCGCGCCGCGCGGAGCGGGTCGAGGTCCGGCCGGTCGCCCTTCTGGTACGCGCGCACGGCCCACCCGGCCCAGAAGATCCCACCGGCCAGCGCGAGCATGGCGACGTCCTCGACCCACGCGACCGTGGGCAGGTAGACGCCGCGCGACTCGAGCAGCCGCAGCAGCCCTGCACCGCCGACCGCCACCAGGGCGAAGACGGCTGCGAGCAGGCGGACCGAGGTACGACGCATCTCAGCGGTCGTCCTCCCCGTACAGCTCCTGCGAGAGGGACGGGCCGGGGTGCGCGTCGGGACGCGGCGCGAACGGGCCAGGCAGCGGGGGCACGCCGGCGTGCGAGGCGGGCTCCGGGGCCGGGGGCACGGGCTCGTGCCGCACCGGTCGCGACGCGATCGGGTGCGAGGCCGGCTGGTCCGGCGTGGGCTGCTCCGGCACGTACGCGACCTGGGCGAACGGCTCGGGCGCACTGGGCTCGGGGGCAACGGGCTCGGGGGCGAAGGTCTCCGGGGCGTACGCCTCCGGGGCGTACGCCTCCGGGGTGTACACCTCCGGGACGTACGCCTCCGGCGCAGGGGTCGGCGGCGCCGCCGGCGGAGCGAACGACGACGTGATCGGCGGGGCGGGGGCCGGCGGGACGGGCGCCGACGGCACCGGGCCGGACGAGACCGGGCCGGACGAGTCCGGGGCGGGCGGGACGGGCGCGTGCGGCGCGACGTCCGGCGTCACCGTGGCGAAGGGCGCGAACGGCCGGGGTGCGCGGGGATGCTCCGGCTCGGGCGGACCGAACGGGGACCCGCCGAAGGGGTGGTCGTGGGCGGCACGAGCCTCCGCGGGCGGGTCCTCCCGACGCGGCTCGGCGGACGGCTCGGCGTGCGGGTGCGCGACCTCCGGCGCGGGCTGCTGCTCCTCGGTGTACGGGTCGGCATAGGGCTCCGCGTACGGCTCGGAGTACGGCTCGGAGTACGGCTCGCCCGCGGGAGCGACGACCGGCGCGCCGCCCGACGTGCCCTCCGGCGCCTCGGCCGGGTACGCCGCGTCGTCGTGCCCCTGGGGCGCGGACTGCGGCACGGGCGACGACGGCGCCGGGTCGGACCCGACGGACACCTGGCCGGTGCTCTGCGTGGGCCCGGTCAGCCAGTCCAGCGCGAGCCAGCGGATGCCGGCCCGGTCGGGCGCCGTCACCGCGAGCTGGCCGACCGGCCCGCCGCCGCGCCCGCCCAGCAGTGCGTCGGGCGCCACCTCGGCCCACGGGACGAGCACGAACGCGCGCTCCTGGGCGCGGGGGTGCGGCAGCTCCAGGTCGGGGGCGCTCGCCACGAGCGTCCCGTACTGGACGATGTCGACGTCGAGCGTGCGCGGGCCCCAGCGCTCCTCGCGGACACGCCCGTGCAGGGCCTCGACCTGCTGCGTGCTGCGCAGCAGGTCGCGCGGCGAGAGCGTGGTCCGCACGACGAGCACCGCGTTGAGGTAGTCCGGCTGCTCCGGGCCGCCGACGGCGGCGGTGCGGGCCAGCGGCGAGACCTCCATGACCTGGACGCCGGGGAGACGGTCCACGTCGGTCACGGCCTGGCGCAGCGTGACCTGCGCGTCGCCGAGGTTGGCCCCGAGGGCCAGCACGGCCTCGACCGGTTCGGCGGGCGTCGCGTCCAGCGGGTCCGCGGGAGGCGTCGGCGCGACCGGCTCGGCAGCCGTCGCGGCGACGACGGGCGCGGGCGGCACCGGCGCGTGCGGGGGCTCGGGGTGCGCAGGCTCAGGCTGGGGAGGCTCAGGGTGCAGGGGCTCGGGCTGCGAAGGCTCGGGCTGCGAAGATTCCGGGGCGGCCGCCGCGACGGCAGGGGCCTCGGCCGGCTGGGCCGCCGGTGCCGCGGGCACGACCGCCGGGCGTGACCGGTCGCGACGGACCACGACCGCCACGTCGTCGAACGGCACCGGGATGGGCGCCTGCGGCTTGTGCACGCGCACGTCCACGGCCTGCACGGCCGGGTGCGCCAGCACGACGGCGGCGATCCGCTCGGCCACCGTCTCCACGAGGTCGGCCGGGGAGCCCGCGAGGACGTCGTGCACCTCGTGCGCGACGTCGGCGTAGCTCACGGTCTGCGCGAGGTCGTCGGACGACGCGGCGGCGCGGGTGTCCAGGTGCAGCACGACGTCGGCGCTGAAGACCTGGCCGTCGGTGCGCTCGTGCGCGAGCACCCCGTGGTGGCCGGTCGCCGTGACGCCGGCGAGGCGGATCTGGTCGAGCGGCTGTCCGTCCGGTCCTGGAACGGCTGCGGCGAAGGTCACGAGAGGCCCTCCTCATCGGCGGCGGAACGGGGCCCGTCCACGGCTTCGGTGCTGTGTGCCGGTGCGGTCATCCCGGCATCCTCCATGCCACGGGTGGCCGCCGTCCAGGCGTCCGCGACACGGACGGCGTCCGCGCTGGCCCGGGCGGAGTGGACGCGGACCGCCCACGCGCCCGCCGCGGCGGACAGCGCGGAGACGGCCGCGGTGGCGTGGTCCCGCTCGAGCGGCGGTGCGGGCCGGTCGTCCGGCAGGCCTCGCGTCCCCTCCAGCAGGTGGCCCAGGAACCGCTTGCGCGACGCCCCCACGAGGACGGGCCGACCGAGCGAGTGCAGGGCGTCCAGGTGGGACAGGATCGGCCAGTTCAGGACACCGGCCTTGGAGAAGCCGAGGCCCGGGTCGAGCACCACCTGCTCGGCGTCGACGCCCACGGCCAGCAGGGCGTCCATGCGCTGCGCGAGCTCGTCGCGCACCTCGGTCACGACGTCGTCGTACACCTCGAGGCTGTCCATCACGTCCGCGTGGCCGCGCCAGTGCATCGCGACGTACGCCACGCCCGTGTCGGCCACGACGTGACCCATCCGCGGGTCGGCGAGGCCGCCCGAGACGTCGTTGACGATCCGCGCGCCCGCGGCGACGGCGCGCTCCGCGACGGTCGAGCGCGTCGTGTCGACCGACACCACGGCACCGTGCGCCGCGAGCCGCTCGATCACCGGGAGCACGCGGCGCAGCTCCTCGGACTCGTCCACGCGGGCGGCGCCGGGCCGTGTCGACTCGCCGCCGACGTCGAGGATCTCCGCGCCCTCGGCCAGGAGGTCGAGACCGTGCTGCACACCGGCGTCGGGCTCGAACCACTCCCCGCCGTCCGAGAACGAGTCGGGCGTGATGTTCACGACGCCCATGACGAGGCACCGGCCGACGCCGGACAGCTGCGGCAGCCCCGCGACGAGCGCGTCGCGCGGGTGCGCGGCCATCGGCGATGTCACCGCCCCGTGACGAGGCTCATCGCCTCGGCGCGCGTGCTCGCGTTCTGCATGATGCCCCGCACCGCGGACGTCACCGTGCGCGAGCCCGGCTTGCGCACCCCGCGCATCGACATGCACAGGTGCTCGCACTCCACGACCACCAGGACGCCGCGCGGCTCGAGGAGGCGCACCATCGCGTCCGCGACCTGCGTCGTGAGGCGCTCCTGGACCTGCGGCCGGCGCGCGTACACGTCGACGAGGCGCGCCAGCTTCGACAGGCCGGTGATGCGCCCCTCCGTGCTCGGGATGTAGCCCACGTGGGCCACGCCGTGGAACGGCACCAGGTGGTGCTCGCACGTCGAGTACACCTCGATGTCGCGCACCAGCACCATCTCCTCGTGGCCGAGGTCGAAGGTGGTGGTCAGCACGTCCTCCGGCTCCTGGCGCAGGCCGGCGAAGATCTCCTGGTAGGCGCGCGCCACGCGGGCGGGAGTCTCCTTGAGGCCTTCCCGGTCGGGGTCCTCCCCGACCGCCAGCAGCAGCTCGCGGACGGCAGCCTCGGCGCGTGCCGCGTCGTACGGGGGCACGTCCGCGGCCGCGCGCATGCCCAGGTCCGTCACCGGATCGGTCACCGGTGCTCCCCTGCCGCCGGGGGCTCCGTGTCCGTGCCGATACCGGGGCCGGCCTCCTGCAGGTCGCCCTGGCCACCGACCGCGGCGGCCTCGTCCTGCGGCACCACGGACTGCCCGTTGCCGTTGGACGCGGCGCGCTCGGCGTCGGTCATGATCGGGCCGCGCGTGTGCACGGTGCGCTGCTCGCTGGACAGCCACACGTCCCGCGGCTCGCGCTTGACCACGGGCGCGAAGACGTCGGCCAGCTCGGCCTGGTTGAGCGTCTCCTTCTCCAGCAGGCGCAGCACCAGCTCGTCGAGCACGTCGCGGTACTGGGTGAGCACCTCCCACGCCTCGTCGTGCGCGGCCTCGACGAGCTTGCGCACCTCGTGGTCCACGGTGCCGGCGACGGCCTCGGAGTAGTCCCGCTGGTGGCCCATGTCGCGGCCCAGGAACGGCTCGCCCGAGCCGCTGCCGAGCTTGATGGCGCCGACCTTCTCGCTCATGCCGTACTCCGTGACCATCTTGCGCGCGGTCGCGGTGGCCTTCTCGATGTCGTTGCTCGCGCCCGTGGTCGGGTCGTGGAAGACGATCTCCTCGGCCACCCGGCCGCCCATCGCGTAGGCGAGCTGGTCGAGCAGCTCGTTGCGCGTGGTGGAGTACTTGTCCTCCATCGGCATGACCATCGTGTAGCCGAGGGCTCGGCCGCGCGGCAGGATCGTCACCTTTGTGACGGGGTCCGTGTACCGCATCGCCGCCGCGACCAGGGCGTGGCCGCCCTCGTGGTACGCGGTGATCTTCTGCTCCTTGACCTTCATCACGCGGGTGCGCTTCTGCGGCCCGGCGATGACGCGGTCGATCGCCTCGTCCAGCGCGCGGTCGTCGATGAGCTGCGCGCCGCTGCGGGCGGTGAGCAGCGCGGCCTCGTTGAGGACGTTCGCCAGGTCCGCACCGGTGAACCCCGGCGTGCGGCGCGCGACGGCGGCGAGGTCGATCGTGTCGACCATCGGCTTGCCCTGCGCGTGCACGTGGAGGATGTGCTCGCGGCCCTTGAGGTCGGGCGCCTCGACGGCCACCTGCCGGTCGAAGCGGCCCGGACGCAGCAGCGCCGGGTCGAGGATGTCGGGACGGTTGGTCGCCGCGATGAGGATGACGTTCGTCTTGACGTCGAAGCCGTCCATCTCGACGAGCATCTGGTTCAGCGTCTGCTCGCGCTCGTCGTGGCCGCCGCCCATGCCGGCGCCGCGGTGGCGGCCGACGGCGTCGATCTCGTCGACGAAGATGATCGCGGGAGCGTTGTTCTTGGCCTGCTCGAACAGGTCACGCACGCGGGACGCGCCGACGCCGACGAACATCTCGACGAAGTCCGAGCCGGAGATCGAGTAGAACGGCACCCCGGCCTCGCCGGCGACGGCGCGGGCCAGCAGGGTCTTGCCGGTGCCGGGCGGGCCGTACAGCAGCACGCCCTTGGGGATCTTGGCGCCCACGGCCTGGAACTTGGCCGGGTCCTCGAGGAACTCCTTGATCTCCTGGAGCTCCTCGACCGCCTCGTCCACGCCGGCGACGTCCGCGAACGTCACCTGCGGCATGTCCTTGCTGATCAGCTTGGCCTTGGACTTGCCGAAGCCCATGACCCCGTTGCGCCCGCCGCCCTGCATCCGCGACAGGATGAACCAGAACACCACGCCGATGATGAGGAACGGGATGAGGAAGCCCAGCATCGAGCTCCAGAAGCTCGGCTGCGGCACCTGGGAGTCGAAGCCGTCCTTGAGGTCGGCCGACCTCACCGCCGTCGCCACCTCGTCGCCCTGCGGCTGGACGTAGAAGAACTCGACCTTGGTGCCGTGGTCCTGCTCGTCGTCCGTCCCGGCGTCGGTGACGTACTTCGTGCTCAGCTCGAGCTCGACCCGTTGCTCACCGTCGACGACGAGGGCGTGGTCGACGGTGTCGCCGGAGAGCAGCTCGAGACCCTGTGAGGTCTCGATCCGCGACACCCGGTCGGTGCTGAACGCGCTGAAGGCCAGCGAGACGAGCACGAGGCCGACCACGATCCAGATGATCGGGCCGCTCAGGATCTTCTTGATGTTCATCGGCGACGGGGTCGGTGCCCCGCTTCCCTTCCGTCGGGCAACGTGTGGTTCACGACGCTACACGCCGAGTGTGGACGAACCGTGGGTGTTCGCCCAGGGCGCGACGGCGCCCGTCAGCTGTAGACGTGCGGCGCGAGCGTGCCGACGAACGGCAGGTTGCGGTACTTCTCGGCGTAGTCGAGGCCGTAGCCCACGACGAACTCGTTGGGGATGTCGAAGCCCACGTAGCGCACGTCCACGTCGACCTTCGCCGCGTCGGGCTTGCGCAGCATCGCCGCGATCTCCACCGACTGCGGGCCGCGCGAACGCAGGTTCGCGACCAGCCAGGAGAGCGTGAGACCGGAGTCGATCACGTCCTCCACGATGAGCACGTTGCGGCCCGTGAGGTCGGCGTCGAGGTCCTTGAGGATGCGCACGACGCCGGACGACTTGGTGCCCGACCCGTACGAGGAGACCGCCATCCAGTCCATGTGCACCGGGTGGTGCAGCCGCCGCGCGAGGTCCGCCATCACCATGACCGCCCCCTTGAGCACACCGACCAGGAGCAGGTCCTTGCCTGCGTAGTCGGCGTCGATCTGCCCGGCGATCTCGTCGAGCTTGGAGCTGATCTGCTCCTCGGTGAGCAAGATGTTGGCGAGGTCGCCAGAGACGTCCGACTGGTCCACGGTCACTCCTGGAGGGAACGGGTTGGGGCTGGGGGTCGCACCGTCCGGGCCGGATCGGGCCCGGCGGGTCGCAGGTAGAGCCTGCCACACGCCCGGAGCGCGCGAGCGTCGCCCGGCAGGTGGACGGCACCCTGCCCACGCCACGAGACGACGAGCGCGTCGAGCGCGTCCACGTGGCGCGCCGTCGTCGCCCCCGGGGGGCACCCGACCGCGAGGGCGGCCGCTCGCAGCGCACGCCTCCGCAGGGCGGCCGGCGCCGTGGCGAGCGTCCCGGCGTCGAGCACGACGTCGCCGGCGGACGGCCCGTCCGGCGGGTCGCCCCCGGTCGCTCCTGCCGTGGCGAGCAGGTCGGCGGCCAGGGCGTCGAGCGCGTCCGCGTCGTCGCGCAGCTGGTCGGCGGTGCGCGCGAGCGCCGGGACGACGCCGGGCCCCAGCGCGGCCTCCAGCGCGGGGACGACGGCGCCGCGCACCCGGGTGCGGGCGGGCACCGCCGCGTCGACGGCGTCGTCGCCCCCCGCCCCGGCGACCGGGAGCAGGTTGGTCGGGTCCGTCCAGAACTCCACGCCGACGGTGGCGCACACCGCCTCGGTCTGCGCGCGCCGCAGGCCGAGGAACGGTCGCACGTAGCGCCCGCGGCGCCGCGGCATGCCCGCCAGCGACCGCGCCCCGCTGCCCCGGGCCAGCCCGAGCAGCACGGACTCCGCCTGGTCGTCCTGGGTGTGGCCGAGGAGGACGGCGACGGCGCCCGTCTCGGCCGCCGCGGCGTCGAGCGCGGCGTAGCGGGCGGCGCGGGCCGCGGCCTCCGGGCCGCCGGCACCGGGGGCGTCGTCCACCTGCACGCGCCGCACGAGCACCGGGTCGAGCCCGAGCGCGCGGCAGCGGTCGGCCGCCGTCTGCGCGACGACGTCGGAACCCGGCTGCATCCCGTGGTCCACGACCACGGCCCCGGCCCGCACCGCGTCGCCGGTCGCGCGCACGGACCGTCCCACGCGCCGCGCCTCGGTCGCGGTCACCGCCGCCAGCGCGAGGCTGTCGGCGCCGCCGGAGCACGCGACGAGCACGAGCCCGTCAGGGCCCAGGACGTCGTCGCCCGGCACGTCGGCGCCGCGCCCGCCGCTGTGCGCGAGCGCGCCGAGCTCGGCACGCACCGCCGCGCGGGCCGCCGCGAGCGCCGGGTCGACGCGGGCCACTCGTCCCCTGCCCAGGGCTCAGCCGTGCACGCGGCGCACCCAGGCGCGCGGGTCGGCGATCTCGCGGGCGGACGGCAGGTGCGCGGGCTCGGACCAGACGGCGTTGAGCCCGTCGCGGCCGACCCGTTCCTCGACGTCGCGCACGAACGCGGCGCCGTCCCGGTACTGGGCGAGCTTGGCGTCCATGCCGAGCACGCGGCGCAGCACGACGTCCAGCGCGGGGGCGCCCTCGCCGTCGCGCCGCTTCTCGAAACGGGCACGGATGGTGCGCACGGACCGGACGACGCGCGGCCCGACGGCGTCCATCATCACGTCGGCGTGACCCTCCAGCAGGGCCATCACCGCGGTGATCTCCTGCAGCTCGCGCTGCTGGTCCGGGGCGAGGATGCCGTCGAGCGGGGTGACGAGCTCCCCGCGCAGGGCGCGCAGCAGGGTGCGGCCGACGACCGCGACCTTCTCCCGCAGCGGGGCGCGCGCCATCGCGACGGACGTCCGGGTGACGCCGCTCATCAGGTCGCCCACCCGCCCCACCAGGTGGTCGGCGAGCCAGGGGGCGGTGGCGAACTGCAGGGCGTGGGTCTGCTCGTGCAGGCACACCCACAGGCGGAAGTCGCGGGGCCGCAGGCTGAGCGCCTGCTCGACCTGCAGCACGTTGGGCGCCACGAGGAGCAGCCGGCCGC
This sequence comes from Isoptericola sp. NPDC055881, assembly GCF_053615895.1. Taxonomy (NCBI): domain Bacteria; kingdom Bacillati; phylum Actinomycetota; class Actinomycetes; order Micrococcales; family Promicromonosporaceae; genus Isoptericola; species Isoptericola sp. NPDC055881. Next base: position 7,434 of record NZ_JBSHCR010000045.1, on the reverse strand, counting down.
GCCCGTCGGGCCCGGGAGCGCCGTACGGGTCGAACTGGCCGAGCACCCGCCCGGACAGCAGCGCGAGCAGTCCCCCGACCTCGGCGGCGCCCGCCAGCCGGGCGGCGCCGGAGGGCAGCGGCACGTCGGCCGCGACCACGGCCATCACCGGGTCGGTCATCGCGCGCATCGACTGCGCGTTCGCGCGGGTCCAGCCCGCGCGGTCCACGACGAGGACCTCGCCCAGGCCGCCGTCGGGCAGGAGGGGGGCGGCGGGCGTCATGCGCGTGACGTCGAGGACGTGCCCGACGGCGTCGCCCGCGGCGGTGCGCAGCCCGGCGACGAGCGCGTCGAGCTCGTCGCGCGGGGCGGCGGCGCCCGGGCGCGCCACCCGGGCCGCGATCTGCGCCGCCGTCGTCCAGTCCAGCAGGGGCTCGGCGGCGGGCACTGGCGTGGTCACGGGACCACGGTAGCCGGGTGCGGCACGCCTCCACGGCGTCTCGCCCTAGGAGCGTCCTCCTCCGCCGCGCTGGAAGACGGACCTGGCGCCGAGCAGCGCCAGCGCGGCGATCCCGACTCCCCCGCCGGGACGCCGTCGCACCGCCGCTCGATGGAGAAGATCCTGCCAAGGCGTCCCGCGGCGCGGGCGTGAACTGCGAAGACCGCACGACACTTTCGGGGAACGGGGTCGGTCGCTACCATCCGGAGCCGAGCAGACCGCACTCGTGGTTACCGCGCCGAACGGCAGCCGCAGTCCGCGAGGTCGCCGGCGAAGCCGTCGAAGATCACCCTGGCGCCGTAGGTGCCGCCGTCGGGCACCTTGTCGGCGACGGTGACGAAGACGAGCATCCGGTCGTCGGTGGTCACGACGGTGCCTGCCAGCGCGGTGACGTTCGGCAGGCTGCCGGTCTTGCCGGTGACGTAGCCGCGGCCCGGGTTCCCCTTCGGGTAGCGGTCGTGCAAGGTGCCGCTGAGCCCGGCCACCGCGAGGCCGTCGGCGACGTCGCGCAGCTCGGGGCGGTCCGGGTCGACGGCGAGCCGCAGCGTGGCCGCGAGCTGGCGCGGGGTGACCTGCGAGCCGCGGGCCAGCCCGGACAGGTCGTGCAGGACGGCGCCGTCCATGTCGATGCCGAGGTCCTCGACGGTCGCGGTCACGGCCCGCACGCCGTCCGCCCCGGTGCCGGGCAGTCCGGCGTCGATCGCGACGATGCGGCCCACGACCTCCGTGATCGCGTTGTCGGACCGGCGCAGCATGTCGCCGACCACGTCGCGCAGCGGCGCCGACTCGACGCGACCGATCTCGCGCGCGGACGACGGCGCCCGGTCGCGGGTCACGTCACCGCGGACCGTCACGCCGCGCTTCTCGAGCGCCTTCGCGAACGTGGTCGCGGCCGCCATCGCCGGGTCCTTCTCCCGCGGGGCGTACTCGTCGTCGGTCGTCCGGGCGACGTCGACGGCGAGCGCCGCGACGGGGGCCGTGTACCCGAGGGTCACGTCCTCGGCCGGCACCTTCGCGGGCACCGCCGGTCCGGTGAAGAGCGTGTCGTCGAGGCTGAGGGTGACGTCCTTGCCGGTGAGCCGCACCTGCGCGGCCACCTGGGCCGCGAGGTCCCCCAGGCCGGCGCGGCCGTTCACCTCGTCGGGATCCCCGGCCCCGGCGGCCAGCATCATGTCGCCGCCGCCCACGAGGACGAGGTGGGAGTCGCCGTCGAGCACGACGCGCGTGGGGAGCGTCGTGTCCCCGCCCGGGCCCTCGAGCGCGGCGACGGCCGTGAACAGCTTCTGCGTGGAGGCCGGCACCATCAGCCGGTCCGGCGCGGCGGAGCCGAGCGTCTGCCCGGTGGCGGCGTCGGTGACGAGGACGCCGACCCGCTTGCCCAGCCGGTCGTCCTTCGCCAGCTCCTTCACCAGCCGGCCGACGGCGGCCGCGGTGGGCTCGGGCGCGTCGTCCGGCAGGTCGGGCAGCGCGCGCTCGGGCGCGGGGCCTTCGGTCGCACCGGGTGCCGTCGGGAACGGGGCCGCCGGGGCGGGCGGCGGGGCGGTGGTGAGCAGGCCCGGCACGACGTCGTAGGCGTCCGCCACGAGGTACCCGCCGAAGAGCACGACCACGGTCGTGACGGTGGCGCCGACGCTGGCCCGCCACCCCATGTCGTCCTCCCGAGTCCGTGAGCATCGTCACAGACCGGATCCCGTGCCGCGCTCGGTGGGTATCTTCCCACGTCCCCACCCCGAACGCGGCCGCCGCACCGGGCCGGGCGCGAGCACCCGCGCATGGCACACTTTGACAGGGCGTCCGCACCGAGCATGGCCCGACCGAGCATGTCCGAGCATGGAGGAACAGTGGAGTTCGACGTCACGATCGAGATCCCGAAGGGCCAGCGCAACAAGTACGAGGTCGACCACGAGACCGGTCGCATCCGCCTCGACCGCATGCTCTTCACCTCGACGCGCTACCCGGACGACTACGGGTTCATCGAGGGCACCCTCGGCGAGGACGGCGACCCGCTGGACGCGCTCGTGCTGCTGGAGGAGCCGACGTTCCCCGGCTGCCTGATCCGCTGCCGCGCGCTCGGCATGTTCCGCATGCGCGACGAGGCGGGCGGCGACGACAAGGTGCTCTGCGTGCCCCTGGGCGACCAGCGCGCCGCCTGGCGCCAGGACATCGACGACGTCTCCGACTTCCACCGCCTGGAGATCCAGCACTTCTTCGAGGTCTACAAGGACCTGGAGCCCGGCAAGTCCGTCGAGGGGGCCCACTGGGTGGGCCGCGCCGACGCCGAGGCCGAGATCGAGCGCTCGTTCCAGCGCGCCAAGGACACCGGCTACTACGACGGCCACTGACGTCCGCACGTCGACGGCGCCGCCCCCCGGCCGGGGGTGCGGCGCCGTCGGCGTCTTCCGGGACGGTCGCGTCAGGGCGCGAGCGACCACCCGTAGCGGGCGCCGGGCGCGGCGCCGAGGTCGAGCCGGACGACCGCTCCCTCGGCCAGCAGGCCGGTGAGCACCGCCCCGGTGCCGCCGTCCTCCCCCGGGACACCGACGTCCGGCGCGCGGCCCGGACGGACCCACGGGTCCGGGCCGAGCACCGCCCCCATGCGGTCGCCGGCCTCCGCCCGGCCCGGCACCGCGGGCGAGTCCTGCGACCACCCCTGACCGGTGCCGAGCGCCTGGACCATCCCGGCGTCACGCACCGGGCCGACGTCCTCCGCCGGCGTCCCGACCACGACCCGCCACGCCCCCCGCAGGTACGCGGAGGAGACGGCGCTGCCGAACCGGTCGCCGTCCTCGGCGGTGCCCGCCGCCCCTGCCGAGTCCTGGTGCCGGGCCCGGAAGTCCAGCAGCGGCTGCGTCAGGCCGGGGTGCACCCGGCCGATCGAGACCATGCCCGCGTCCACGTCCGCCCCCAGGTCCTCACCGGGAGCCCCGACCGCGAGGTCGACCACCAGGGGGTCACCCGGGACGGGGAACAGGTGCACCGCCGCGCCGAAGCGGTCCCCCGCCTCGGCCTCCCCCGCCACCTGAGCGAGGCCCTGGTGCAGCAGGGCGGGCGGGTGCTGGGTGCCGGGCTCCGGCGGCAGCCCGCCCGGGTCGCCCGGCGGGGCGAACCACAGCACGACCCCGCCGGCGGCCGCCCTGCCCGCCACCCGCAGGCCCGGCGCTCCCGCAGCCATCACCTGACCGCGCACGCTCAGCGACGAGCCCAGCGCCGCCCCGGCTGCCGCGGTGCCGCGCACCCCCAGGGCGGCGAGGTCGACGACCTCCCCGCCACGGGTGGTGGTGTCGGTCGCGCCGACGACGAACGACGTCACCCGGCCCGCGTCCGGAGCGCTCGTGGCGTCGTGCCCGGGCGAACCCACCCACAGCAGCTGCGGCTTCGGGTCGATCGTCTCCTCCGGGTACGAGGCCGACGCGAGCGCGGCCCCGAACCGTGCGCCCGCCTGCGGCGTGCCCAGCACGCTCTCCGAGTCGGCCGTGACCCGCTCGCGGAGCTCGAACGCGCCGAGCGCGGAGTCGTACGCGTACAGGTAGGCCGCCCCCGCGCGCGGCATCCCGGACACGGTCTCCTCCGGGCTGCCCACGACGAGCTGGGTGCAGAACCGGTCGTCGCCCTCCTGCTCGTACGAGCGCAGCTGCGTCACCGCCGTGCCGAAGCCGACCGGCCCGCGCAGCACGACCGTGCGCGGCTCGCCGTCGCCCGTGAGGCGGACCTCGACGGTGCCCGGGCGACCCGTCCCGCCGGGGGCGCCGACGACGGCGTCGGGCACCCGGTCGCCGTCGAAGTCGTGGCTGGGGCCGAGGCACTCCGGCTCGGCGACGGCGGCGGGCGCGACGACCGCTCCCGCTCCCACGCCCACGGTGACGAGGGCCGCGCAGGCGAGCACGGCGCGCGCGGGTCGGCCACGGCGACGGCGCGCCCGGGCGGTCACGGACCCTGATCGAAGCCGGACGTCGTCGCGCATCGTGCCCTCCCCCGGGCGCCGACCGGCGTGCCGTCGCGCAGGTCGTCCACTCGACGCTACGCCCGCGCCTCGCCGGGCCGGAAGGCCTCGGCCGGGTGAGCGCGCGCCCGCGACCGACACCGCACGTCAGTAGCGGACGATCGTGACCTCCGGCGACACCACGGTGGCCACGTGCGCCGCGTCGGACGGCACGTAGCGGAACCGCAGGTAGACCTTCCCCGGCTTCCCGTCCGCAGTCCTGAGGTACTTGGCCGGCACCTTGACCCGCTGCACGCCCTGCTCGCTGGTCTGCAGCGCCCAGTCCGTCGCCCAGCGCGTCCGCCAGCCCCAGACGTCCGCCCGCGGGCTGCGTGTCTCCAGCACGAGACGTCCGCGCTCCGGCATCCCCGCCGTGCTCACCCGCACCGTGCCCGGCTCGTCCCTGCCGAGGTCAGCCTTCACCCGGTACCACCGGTGGTCCATCGACAGGCGCACGCTCGGCCTCGCCTTCGCCACGACGACGCGCACCCCCGTCCAGCTCGTGTCGTACCGGGTGGACGTGGGCGTAAAGCTGGCCTCCAGACTGTGCCTTCCCGGGGCCAGGGCGGTGCTCCCCACCAGGAGGGAGCCCTTGCCGTCCACGACCCGCGCGGTGCCCAGCACCCGAGTGCCCCGGGAGAACGTGACCTTCCCGTCGAGCCGCGCGCCCGTCTCCGACGTCACCAAGAAGCGGACCCGCCGGGCCGTCCCGTACCGCCACTCGGTACGCTGGCCGGTCTCGATCTGGACCCACGACTGGAAGCGCGGCTTGACGTTCACGATCTTCGGGACGATCGGCGCGGCGTAGAACGAGCTGCGCAGCTCGACGAAGACCTTCGGGTCGGGCTTGGACAGGTTGAGCACGTCGCCCGGGTCGAACGCGACGGTCGCGACGCCGTCGACCAGCTCGGCCGTGCGTCCCGGCGACCAGTCGTCGCTGATGTGGTTGCGGACCTCGATGGTCCCGGTGACCGGCCCGAGGTCGGAGACCGCCCGGACGACGACCTTGGCCTGCCACCCGAGACGCCACGTCGACGAGGTCTGCACCGTCAGGGTGGCCGGCCGCTTCTGGACGTTCGCGCCGACGAACCAGGTGCTCAGGACCGTTCCGCCCGCCGCGTCGCGCAGGACCATCCGGTAGACGCGGCCGGGAGTCATGCCGGTGCCAGGGACTGCGACCGTCGCGACGCCGCCGGTCAGGGCGGCCGCGCCGAGCGCCCTGCCGACCTCGTCGTCCAGCTCGGCCCAGCCGTTCTGTGGCAGGTCGGTTCCCGTGAGGTCGACCTTGACGTCAGCCGGGTCCCCGTAGACGCGCGGCTCCGGGACGACGGGCCTGGCAGGGACGTCCACCCGGAGGACGGCGGACGCCACGGACAGCGGCGTCGACACCCCTCTCTGGAAGTGAGCGACCTCCAGACGGTGCTCTCCCGCCTTCATCGTCACCGTCGCCGTGGAGGTGAACGTGATGTGCCCGCGGCCGTCCACCAGCGACGTCGGGTCGCTGACCTGGTAGCCGTCCAGCGTGGTGCGGACCACTCCTTCGGCGGGCATCCCGTCGTGCAGGACGGTCACGTCGAGGCTCACGACCTCACCGAGCCACCAGCGCTCGCGCGGCAGCGTGATCGTCGTGGAGGACTCCGCCTCGTCGGCCAGCGCGACCGTGGGGACGCCCATGCCCGCCACGACCACCCCCAGCGCGACCAGCCACGTCGTGACGACCGCGACGACCCGACCCCGTGCACGACGCATGCGCAGCCCGTTCTCTTGATGGTGGCTGGAAACTACCGCAACGGTGCGTGCAGGGTCGAGGAACGTCGGGGGAACGCCGTCCGGGCGTCGTCCCGTGCGGTCGCGGTCTACGGTGGGCGCATGCGTGCAGCCGTCATCCACGGGACCCGCGACGTCCGCGTCGAGGACCGTCCGGACCCGAAGATCCTCACCCCCGGCGACGCGGTGGTCCGCGTCGTCGCCGCCTGCGTGTGCGGCTCCGACCTGTGGCCGTACCGCGGCGTGTCCGCCGTCAAGAAGCCTCGCCCCATCGGGCACGAGCTGGTGGGCGTCGTCGAGGAGCTGGGCGCCGACGTGACGTCCGCCCAGGTCGGCGACTTCGTCATCCTGCCCTTTACCATGAGCTGTGGCGAGTGCCAGTCGTGCCGCGCGGGCTACCCCGCGGCGTGCGACGTCGTCACCGGCTTCGGCTCCACCGACCGCTGGGGCCACCCGGTCGACGGCGCCCAGGGCGAGCGCGTGCGGATCCCGCTCGCGCAGCACTCCCTGTTCCCGGTCGGCCGCCCGGAGGCAGAGCTCGAGGCCGCCGGCCTCGTGCCGCACCTGCTCACCCTCGCGGACGTCATGTCCACCGGGTACCACGCCGCGTTCGCCGCGGGCGTCTCGGCGGGCGACACCGTCGTCGTCGTCGGGGACGGCGCCGTCGGGCTGTCCGGTGTCATCGGCGCCCGCCTGCTCGGCGCGGAGCGCGTCATCGCCATGAGCCGGCACGACGACCGCGCGGCGCTCGCCCGCGAGTTCGGCGCCACCGACGTCGTCGCCGAGCGCGGCGAGGAGGGCCTGACGGCCGTGCGCGACCTGCTCGGCGGAGACCTCCCCGACGCCGCCCTGGAGTGCGTCGGCACCGAGCAGTCGATGGACACGGCCCTGAGCATCGTGCGCGGCGGCGGGCGCGTCGGGTTCGTCGGCGTGCCGCACGGGCCCGACCTCAGCGTGCGGCGCCTGTTCGACCGCAACATCACCATCGGCGGCGGGATGGCTTCCGCCCGGCGCTACATGGAGACGCTGCTGCCCGACGTCCTGGCCGGCACGATCGTGCCCGGCAAGGTGTTCGACCTGGAGCTGCCGCTGGCCGACGCCGCCGAGGCCTACGCGGCCATGGACGAGCGTCGCGCCACCAAGGTGCTGCTGCGCCCCTGACCCGCCATCGTTGTGGGTACGGAAACGGCGAGAATTCGGTCCCGAATTC
>NZ_JBSHCR010000044.1:0-37612 GCF_053615895.1 Isoptericola sp. NPDC055881 | reverse complement strand
GGCCCACTTCCGTCCTCGGAAGTGGGCCAAGGTCCCGCTCACAACACGTTCCCGGGCAGGTGTCCGGGCAGGCGCAGGAGAGCGACGCAGATGACCGACACCCCCTGGCTCGTCGTCGGGCTCGGCAACCCCGGCCCGAAGTACGCGGGCAACCGGCACAACGTCGGGCAGATGGTGCTCGACCTGCTCGCCGAGCGCACCGGCGCGCGGTACTCCCGGCACGCCCGCGCCCAGGCCGTCGTGGCCGAGACCCGCCTGGGCGTGCTGCCCGGCGGACGCCCCGGCCCCCGCGTCGTGCTGGCCAAGCCCACGACGTACATGAACACCTCCGGCGGTCCCGTCGCCGGGCTCGCGAAGTACTACGGCGTGGACCCCGCGCAGGTCGTCGTCGTGCACGACGAGGTCGACATCCCGTTCGACACCATCAAGCTCAAGTCCGGCGGTGGCGAGGGTGGCCACAACGGCCTGCGCGACATCACCAAGGCGCTCGGCACCAAGGACTACGTCCGCGTCCGCGTCGGCGTCGGGCGGCCGCCCGGCCGCATGGACACCGCCGACTTCGTGCTCAAGGACTTCTCCGCCACCGAGCGCAAGGACCTGCCCATCCTCGTCGACGACGCCGCCGACGCCGTGGAGATGGTGCTCGTCGAAGGGCTTCTCGCCACCCAGGGGAAGTTCCACACCAAGGTCTGATCCCGTGCGGGGAGTCGCTCAGGCTGGTGTCGGCTTCTCCACCCAGGCCTGCTGGTCGGGGTCCCAGCGGCGACCGTGCCCGACGTCGAGGATGTAGCCGCTCGGCCTGCGCCCGACCTGGACCTCGATGTCACGGAGCACCTGCGCGGTCACGTCCTCGTCCTGCGCGCTCCCCCCGGCCGCGTCCGACGTGTAGGGCCCCAGCACCCGCAGCGTGACCTGACGCCCGCGCTGCGGCTCCGGCAGCAGGAGCAGGATCGGGCAGCCGGCGGTCCGCGCGATCTTGGCGGTACCGGTGGAGAACGTCCGCGCCGTGTCCGCGGCGAACGGCACCGTGACGGTCGGCCCGCGTCCCTCGGGCCACGGCGCGTCGATGTTCACCCAGAGCCCGATCTCCGACTCGCGCAGCGCGCGCACGGCACGCACGGCCGCACCTCCCAGCGGCAGACGGATGGTGCCCCGGGGCATGCTCCACGCCTCGAGCCCGTCCAGGGCGGTCCCGAGCTGGTCCTGGACCCGCCGCTCGGTCGCCGTCCGCGGGGCGTCCGGGAGGTTCGCCGTGATGACCGCCATGGGGCGCCGCCCACCCTGCGGTGCGAACACCGCGAACAGGGCGGCGTCTCGCATGAAGTGGCCGCTCGCGATGATGACCGAGCCCGGGCCGTCGAGCACCGCCTGGGCCTCGGCCGACGCCAGCACGCGGTACTGGTGCTGGTCGGCTCGGTAGTGGCCCACCAGGGCACCCTGCACGAAGCCGTGCTCGACGAGCAGGCCGGCCTGCTGAGCCCAGAAGACGCCGATCGCGCGCACCTGAGAGATCTCGTACGCCTCGCGCAGATGGCGCCACCCCGTACCACGGAAGCCCTCCAGCCCGACGAGGACGCCGGCGAGCGGCCACGCGAACGCCCGTACGGCCGTCCGGGGCAGCCGCCGCCCCGCCGGGCCGAGGCCCCAGCGGTACAGGGCCGTCCGGACGATGTCGCGGCGGTCGCCGAGAAAGCCCGGCCGACCGAGCAGCCGCCGTACACCGGTGGCCTCGGCGCTCGTGTTCGCCACCATCGGACACTCCCTCTCCGGTCGAGTCGGGGACAGACCGATGATGCTGGAAACAGGCCGCGCGGTGGGTGCCCCGGCGATGCTTTCACCCGGGTGACTCCGCCCGATCCCCGGCCAACTGGCCTACCCCCGGACGTAGCCTGGCGAGGCGCCACGACGGCGTCACAGCGGTATCGACGCCGGGGAGGACAGATGACCGACGGAGTGGTGCTCGCGCATGACTACGCCACCCAGCGCGGCGGCGCCGAGCGTGTCGCGCTGCTGCTGGCCGCGGCGTTCCCGGGGTCCCCGATGTACACCACCCTCTACGACCCCTCCAGGACCTTCCCGGGGTTCGCCGACGTGGACCTGCGCCTGTCGGGACTCGACCGGAACGGCCTCCTGCGGCGTCATCACCGGCTCGCCCTCCCGCTGCTCGCCCGCGCGGTCGACGAGCAGCGTGTCGACGGGGACGTCCTCCTCGCGAGCTCGACCGGGTGGGCGCACGGATACCGGGGTGCGCGCCGCACGGTCGTCTACTGCCACGCGCCGGCGCGCTGGCTCTACCAGCGGGACCGCTACCTCGGTGCCCGGCCGGACGCCGGCTGGAGAGATCGGGTCAAGGGTGCTCTCGTCGGCACCGGTCTCTCGGTGGTCGAGCGCCGGTTGCGCACGTGGGACCACACCGCGGCGCGGCGTGCGGACGTGTATCTCGCGAACTCGACCGTGACGCGGGACGCCGTCCGCGCGGCCTACGGCGTCGAGGCGGAGATCCTCCCCCCACCGGCAGCGCTGCCCCTCGGCGGGTCCGCCGTGCCGCCCGCCGTACCCGGCGGTGCGCTCGAACCCGGCTTCCTGCTGTGCGTGGCGCGGCTCCTGCCCTACAAGAACGTGGACGCCGTCATCGAGGCGGCCGCCCTCTCGGGCCGGCATCTCGTGGTGGTCGGTGAGGGCCCGGACCGAGCACGGCTGACGCAGCTCGCGAGCCGGCTCGGCCCCTCCAGGGTGCACCTGCTGGGGCGGGTGCCGGACGCGGAGCTGCGCTGGTTGTACCGCCACGCGTCCCTCCTGGTCGCGGCCTCCTACGAGGACTTCGGTCTCACGCCCCTGGAAGCGGGCTCGTTCGGGGCCCCGGTGGTGGCGCTGAGGGGCGGGGGCTACCTCGACACGGTCGTCGAAGGGGTCAACGGGTTCTTCTTCGACCGGCCGGACGCAGCCCTGATCGCCGAGGCGGTGGAGCGCGCGAGCAGCGCCCGCTGGAGCACCGCGGAGATCGGCGCCCACCTCGAGCGCTTCTCCGAGGGACATTTCGTCGACCGGCTGCGCGCCGTGGTCGGCCAGCAGCTGGAGTCGGCGAGACCGGCGTCCGAGACGGCCGTGCCGAGCACGGCCGGGCGTGTGATGGAGGAGGCAGCATGACCCTGCGCGAGTTCGGCCAGACGATGTGGGCTGGTCGTTGGTATTTCCTCCTCGTGCTGGTGGCGGTCGTCGCCGGCGCCTACTGGTACGCCGACCGGCAGGTGACGGAGTACTCGGCCTCGACCGTGGTGCAGCTCGAGCAGAGCACGACGGAGACCGGTGTCGTGACGGCGAGCGACGACCCGACGGTGGTGACGTCGTCGGACGTCGCCGACGCCGCGGACGCGAAGCTTCCCGGAGCGGGTGCGAGCGCGAGCGCGGTGAGCGCCACCTACGACTCCGAGACGCAGACGATGACGATCACCGCCGAGACCTCGGAGCCCGAGCAGGCGGTCGCGCTGGTCAACGCCTACGCCGAGGCCTATGCCGCCCACCTTCCGAAGATCATCGACGAGCAGGTCGCCCTGCTCGACGACCAGATCGCCGCGGTGAGCGAGCAGGTGAACGACGCACGCGAGAAGCTGACGCGCGACAAGAACGACCCGGTCGCCTCGGCGCTCGAACAGACGGGGACGGAGTCGCTGGAAGGACTCACCACCACCCGTACGGCGTACCAGGCACTGGTGCGGCCCGGCTACGTGTCGGTGTCGGCGTCCGAGGCGTCCCCGGTCGGGATGGACATGACGATGGTCCTCCTCGTGGCGGTGCTCGCCGGCCTCGTCGCCGGCACCGGTGCCGCGTTCCTGCGGCGGGGTCTCGACCTCCGGGTGAGGTCCACCACCGATGCGGAGGCTCTCGCGGACGCCCCCGTGCTGGCCAGGCTCGCGGGCGCGCGCCGCGCGATGCGCACCGCGGTCTCCGGAGGGAAGGTGCCGGTCGCCAGCCGCGCCGCGACGCCGTTCACGGAGTCGGTCCGCGAGCTGCGAACGGCGGTGCAGGTGGCGATCGGTGGGGGCCAGCGCGGCATGGTGGTCGTGTCAGCAGCGGACCCGCGCGCCCCGCGGGCGTTCGTCGCGGCGAACCTGGCCGCGTCGTTCGCCCTCTCGGGCCGCCGGACCATCGTTCTCGCCGGCGACCTGCGCCGGCCCCAGATCGACGCGATGCTGCCGCCACCGGACGACTGGGACGGCCCCCCTGGGCAGCTGCGCCCGTCGAGGATCCCCAACCTCGAGGTGTGCCCCACGCCCGAGGTGGCCCTCGACCCGGCGGACTTCCTCGCCAGCCCGAGCGCCCGGGACCTGGTCGAGACGGTGCGCCGTCGCGCCGACGTGGTCGTCATCGACGCCCCCCCGATCCTGGCCGTCGCCGACGCGACCATCCTCGGGTCGTACGCCGACGGGGTCGTCCTCGTCGCCGAGACGGGCCGGACCGACCGTGCGGTGCTGGCCGAGGCCGCGTCCCGGCTCGCCACGAACTCGGTGCGCCTCTTGGGCGTCGCGCTGGCGGGGCCGCTCGGCAGCAAGCGTTCCACCTACGCGTCGACCTACGGCGACGCCGAGCAGCCGGCGCCTCCCGCCGACCCGCAGGCGGAGGGGGCCGTCGAGGCTCACGAGACCCGCAGCGGACGGCGGGCGCGGTCGAGCACCGGCACCGGTACCGGTACGGGCACCTCGCCTCGGTCGCAGAAGCCGTTGGACGACGCCGGCGGTGCGGGATCGTCCGACGACGGCGGGCGTCACGAGGGTGTCATCGCCGCGCGGGCCAGCTGAGCGACCGGCCGTGGCCGAGACCCCCGGCCGCCCCGTGCGGGCGACCCTGATCGGACACTCGGCCCGGCTCTCGGGGGCGGAGCTCGCGCTCGTGCGCACGCTCGACGCCCTCGACCCCGCCGCCGCGGAGGTCGAGGTCGTGCTCTTCGAGGACGGCCCCCTGGTCGACGCCCTGTGTGCGCGGGGGGTGCGCGTGGACGTCCTCGCGCTGTCCACGAGCGCTGCCGGGGTGACCCGTGCGGACCTGGGCACCTCCGGGCTCGGCTCTGTCCCGGCCGTCCTGCCCGTCCTGCGTCGGCTCGTGGTGCTCCTGCGCGAGCGTCGCCCGGACGTCGTGGTGACCACCACGATGAAGGCTCACGTGCTCGGCAGCCTGGCCGCCCGCACTGCCCGGCTCCCGCTCGTGTGGCACCTCCACGACCGGGTGGCGGACGACTACCTGCCGCGGCCGGTCGTGCGCATCCTCCGCGCCGCGGCACGACGACTGCCCGCTGTCGTGGTGGCGAACTCGCAGGCGAGCGCGGCGACGCTCCCGGGGGTGCGGGACGTCGTCGTGGCGTACCCGGGCTTCGCGCCGGCGCAGGCGACGGCGGCGCCGCGGCGTGCGGTCCCGGCCGGCGGGCCGGTGGTGCTCCTGCTGGGCCGCATCAGTCCGACCAAGGGTCAGCTGGAGCTCGTCCGTGCGACGCCGCGGATCCTCGAGCGTCATCCCGGGGTGCGCGTGCGGCTCGTGGGGGACCCGCTGTTCGGCGCGGACGACTACGCCGCCGAGGTGGACGCCACCGCACGACGGCTGGGCGTGGCGGCCCACGTCGTCCGCGTGCCCGCGACCCCCGAGCCTTCGCGGGAGATCGACCTGGCGTCCGTCCTGGTGCACGCCTCACCGGTGCCCGAGCCTTTCGGTCAGGTGGTCGTCGAGGGGATGATCCGCGGTGTCCCGGTGGTGGCGACCGCCGCCGGCGGCGTCACGGAGATCCTTGCCGCCGACGGCCCGCCCCCCGGGGCGGCCGGGGGCGGAGCGACGTCGTTGGGCGGTCTGGTCCCGCCCGGCGACGTCGACCGGCTGGCGGCCGCGGTCTGCGACGTCCTCGACCGCCCTGAGCAGGCTGTGCGCCGTGCAGCCCTCGCCCACGCCTCGGCCGTCGAGAGATTCCCGGCCGCGCGGACGGCGCAGGTCGTCACCGACGCGTGGCGCCGCGCCGCAGGGGCACGCGCACCGCGTCGGCCAGCGTTGCGGCCATGAGGCCGGCCTGACGGTCCCAGGTGGGCAGGTCGTCGAGGTCGGCAGCGGTGGGCCGCTCGCTCGGGTCCAGGTGGAGCGAGGCCCGTGCCGCGTCCGCGAAGCGCTCGGGCGCGACCGCTCGCACGGCCGGGTCGGCCGTGTCACGGAAGCCTGCGACCGGCGTCGCGACGACCGGTCGCCGAGCGGCGCGGTACTCGTAGAGCTTGATCGGGTCGAGGCTGTCGGTGAAGCCGTCCACGACGTGCGGCACGAGGAGCACGTCCGCGGCCGTCGCATAGGCGGGGACGGCGTCGAACGGTCGCGGCCCGGGCAGGTGCACGCCTGCCCGTCGCAGTCGCGCGCGGTCTTCCTCCTCGAGCGCGTCGGGGCCGAGCAGGACCACCGTCGCCCTGTCCGCGGCCAGGGCCAGCGCCGTCTGCTCGCACAGGTCGACGTCGAGCCGGTCGGCGTGCAGCGTCCCGACGTACAGCGCCACGGGCGGCGGCGGGAGGTCGTCCGGCCGGGCGGTGGGCCGGGCGTAGGCGTCGAGGTCCACGCCGTTGGTGACGAGGACGACGTCGCGGCGGTCCGTCCCCTTGCTCGCACGCAGTGCGGTGGAGCAGACCGTGACAGCGGCGGCGCCGCGGAGCAGGCGGTGCTCGAGCTCCGTGAGCCTCGCGATCTCCGCGTCCGGACGGCGGGCGGCAAGCCAGTCGTCGGTCACGTCGTAGACGACAGGGACGGGCGTGACGCCGAGCACGGCGGCGTACGACGGGTCGTTGACCCAAACGAGCTCGGGCAGCCCGGCGGACCGCCGGGCTGCGCGGACGACGGCACGGCAGCGGGCGACGTCCCCGCGCGGCGCCAGTCGTCGCGGGAGCCACTTGGTCGGCTGGTAGAGCCACAGGCGCTCGATCCCGTCGAAGGCACCGTCAGCACGGAATCCGGGGTCGGCTGTGGCCCGACGCAGGCCGCGCCCCAGTCGCGGCCTGCGTCGGTGCACGGCGGCGTGCAGCGGGTCCGCGGGCGGCTCCACGAACAGCACCCGCAACGCCGGGTCGGCGGTGAGCAGGCGGGACACCAGGTGCTGGTTGCGACGCCAGACGTCGTCCCACGGCTCAAGCGAGCACACGACGAGCACCCGGGGGCCGGTGCTCACAGCACGCTCCGGTAGACGTGGTCCGTGCCCGCCACCTGGGCGTCGAGCGTGAACGTGGTGCGTTGCCGGGTCCTCACGGCCTGGGAGTAGCGCTCGCGCCCCGTGGGATCGGCGACGAGGTCTCGCAGCCGTTCGGCGGCCTGTGGCACGTCTCCCGGGAGGAACAGCGCACGCTCGTCGAGCCCGCCGAGGAGCTCGGTGTGCCCGCCGGCGTCTGCCGCGACGACGGGGAGACCGTGCGCCATCGCCTCCAGGACGCTGAGCCCGAGCCCTTCGACGGGGCATGGCGCGAGCAGCACGCCGGCGGTGCGCAGCAGGTCCGCGACGTCGTCCACGTGGCCGAGGAACTCGGCGTCCACGCCGAGCCGGTGCGCGAGCGTCCGGAGCGCGCCGGTGCACGACCCCGTCCCCGCGACGCGCAGGGTCCAGCCGTCCGCGGCCACCCCCGACGCCGCGAAGGCCCGGAGGGCGACGTCGGTGGCCTTCTCCGCCTCGAGCCGCTGCAGCACGAGCACGACCGGCAGGCGGGCGGCGGGGTCGGCGCCCGCGGGGGCGTCGACCCCCGGGTGCACGACGGTCGCCGGACCGTCGACGCTCGTGGCCACGTACCGGGAGACGGCGATCTGCGCGCGCACCGGCCGCCGCGCGACGGCGGCGACGACGGGTGCCGACCATCCGGTGCCTCGTGGGCGCGCGAAGTGCCGGGTCGAGACGACGGCGGGGCCGCGCGGCGACCACAGGGCGAGGCTCGCTGCGACCTCCGCGGCGGTCATGTGGAGGTGCACGACGTCGGCCCGGGAGCCGTGCGTGCGCAGGGCGCGGGCGACGTCCGTCATCCCGCCGCCGGGCAGGTGCGCGACGCCGTGCAGCTCGGCGGCCATGGACACGGGCTCCCCACCCACCACGGTGACGTCCTGGCCCGCAGCCGCCTGCGCGCGGGCCAGGCGGGCGACGTGCCGCTCGACGCCGGCGAAGCCGTCGGAGCGCACGGCGTGCAGGATCCTCATCGCGCCACCTCCCGCGGTACGACGTCAGGTCGGGCCGCACGGAGCACGTCGAGGTAGCGCGCGGCGACGGCGTCCCACGACCATCGTTCGGCCGCCGCGCGGGCGGCGGGACGGACGGTGCCGGGCTCGAGCCGCAGCGCGTGCCGCAGGCCGTCGGCCAGCGCGGCGCGGTCGGAGGGGACGATCGCCCCGGTGGCAGAGGTGACGACGTCGGGGACGATCCCCACGGCGGTGGCGACGACGGGCAGCCCTGTCGCGAGGGCCTCGAGGTAGACGAGACCGCACGACTCGTATGCGCTGGGCAGGCAGAAGACGTCGGCAGCGTGCATCGCCTCGACGACGTCGGGCAGCGGTCCCGTGAACGTGCAGCGTGCCGCGACCCCGGCCGCCGCGGCACGGCGGCGCGCCGTCGCGATCATCGCGGGGTCGCCTCCGACGACCAGGAGGCGGGTGCCGGGCACCCGGGCCACGGCGTCGAGCAGCGCGGGCAGGCCCTTGCGGTCGTGCTCGTGGCCGACGAAGAGCACGGTGCGCTCGTCCGCCGTGAGACCGAAGCGCGCTCGCGCCGCGGTGCGCTGCTCGGGGGTGGGCGGGCGGAAGCGCTCCAGGTCGACGCCGTTGCCGACGACGGTGGTCGGCGCGGCGATGCGACCGTAGACCTCGCGCAGCAGGCGGTCCTCGGTGCTGCTGAGGTTGACCACCGCGCGGTGCACGTGCGTCCGGTACCGCAGCCGGTCCCGCGCCACGGCGACGAGCAGCACGGGGTTGCGCGCGAGCCGCCACCGGGCGTTGCCCCGGTGCGCCATCGCGACCTGGACGATGCCGTGGTTGACGTAGACGTCGCCGGCGAGCGCGTCGTTGTGGCACACGGAGACCGCGTCGGGCAGCGACCGGCAGTAGCGGCGGGCGGCCACCGCCCCGACGGTGGAGAACCAGAGCACCCGGGCGAGGAGGGCGAGCCGGCCCCCGAGCGTCGTCGAGGGCGCCGGCAGCCAGGCGCCGTGCGCGTCCTCGAGGGTGAACCTCCGGACGTCGACACCGGCACGCTGCCACGCGGACTCCAGGTCGGCCGCCACGCCACCGACGCCGGTGCCGGTGCCGATCTCCGGCGCGATCTGGACGACGATCACCGTGCGGCCCCCGTCGTCGTGGCCGGTACGAGATGGTCGACGGCGGGACGTGCTGCCACGACCCGGCGCAACGGTCCCTCGACTCGCCCCTCTGCGGCATCGGCGTGGGCCGCCGCGCCGAGACAGAGCCCGGCGATGAGGTAGGGCACCGACACGCTGACCGCGACCCAGAACAGGTCGAGCTGACCCTGGACGAACCGGGAGGCGATGACGGCGAAGGCGACGGTGCCGTAGTCGGGCCGGACCCGCCACAGCGCGACGAGGCCGCCGAGCTGGAGCGCGAGGAAGCCGACGAGGCCGATGATCCCTGCCGACGAGAGCACCTCGAGCTCTGCGTTCGGTGGTTGGAACTGGTAGTACTGCCCGGTCGTCCACCAGCGCAGGCCCACGCCGGCCCAGGGGTTCTGGTGCCAGACCTCGAGCGCCTGCTGGAACCAGGTCAGCCGCTGGAAGGTGGAGTTGTAGACGTTGCCCTCGGCGACCTGCTCCTTGACGAGGGTCAGCACGGCGACGCAGGCGACCACGACCGGCGCCAGGATCCAGCGGCTGTGTCGCACGCCCTGCCCGGGCCGTAGGAGGATCACCACGATGGCGACCCCCAGGCTCACGTACGCCTGGCGGGCCTGGGTGGCGGCCACGGCCACGGCGAGCGCGCCGAAGGACGCGTGAGACACCCACGATGGCCACCCCAGCCACGGGGGCCGGGCGTAGACGATGGCCGCCGCGAACGCCAGCAGCGTGCCGATGAAGTTCTTGTGCATCCCGTAGGGCCAGGACAGGTAGACCGGTCCGGTGTCCCCCTGGAGGAAGTGCATGCCCCCGAACAGGAGGGTGAGGGCGGCGATCACGAGGCAGGGCACGAGGACCAGCGTGAGCCCGAGCCCCCCGCGGCCGGAGCGCCCGATCGCCCAACCGACGACGAGCGCGCCGCCCACGAGGAACCAGGCGTGCACCCACTCCACGACGTTCGCCTGGTAGGGGTTGACGAGGACGGTGAAGAGCGTGGTGGCCTGGTACAGGGCCGAGAGCCACAGGAGCGTCCGCATGGGGCGGCTGTACGGCCGCGGTCCGAGGAGGAGCGCGAACCAGAACGCGCCGAACAGTGCGAAGTCGCTCAGAGACAGGTCGACGCCGCCCCCGCCGACGCGCACCACCATCGTGACGGCGGGCAGCACCATGAGCGGGACCGCCAGCGGCTCGTACGCGGTGAGGCCGAGGAGCAGGACGAGCACGGCGGCGGCGATGCCCGCGGGGGCGGCGAGGCCGGTGAGCAGCCCGACGGCGGCCGCCAGGACCAGGACGGTCAGGATGAGCCAGGGCCCGTGCGGACGCGTGCGGACGACGCCGACGAGGCCTCCGGGTGCCCCGCTCATGCCGGGGCCCCGCGCAGGAGCAGGGTCAGACGTCGGCGCGCCGCGGTGCGTGGCTCGCCCCGCAGCAGCACCGCGCGCAGGGACGCGCCGACCATGCCGCCCGTGCGGGCGACGGCCCAGCCCGCCGTGCCGAAGTGCTTGCGCCAGTACCTCTCCTGAGAGGCACGGACCCAGGCGTCACGTCGTGCCGGGTCGTCGCTGGTGGCGCCCCCGACGTGCGTCGCGACCACCTCCGGCACCAGGCGGTGCCGCCACCCGCGCAGGGCGGCGCGGTAGGCCCAGTCCGTCTCCTCGGCGTACAGGAAGAAGCCTTCGTCGAGGCCGCCGATCTCCTCCAGGGCGGCGGACGAGATCAGGAGCACCGACCCGACGACGTAGGTCCCGTGTCGGGTGCCCGGGACGTCACGCCCGAGCGCACGTCCGACGGCATCCAGCCCGAGGGCCTCGGTCCATGCCGCGACGGGGCGGGGGAACGGCCACTCGACGCGGGCGGGGACACCGTGGTCGTCCATCTGAGCGGGACCGACGCTCGCCGTCCCGGGCACCGCGTGCAGGGCGCGCTGCAGGCCGAGCACGCCTTCCGCCGAGACGACCGCGTCCGGGTTGAGGAGGAGCACGTCACGCCCGGGGTGCTGACGGTGCGCGAGCCCGTGGTTGACGCCGGCGGCGAAGCCACCGTTGCGGCCAGGGTCCAGATAGCGGCCTCCGGCCATTGCGGTGAGCTCGCGGACGCGCGCGTCGGACGAGTTGTCCACGACGGTGAGGGGGAGCTTGCCGGTGAGGGGCTCGAGCGCGCGGCGCAGCAGGTCGGGCGAGCCGTAGGCGACCACCAGGACCTCGGGCGGCTCCCGGTCGGGCGCTGCGCCGGTGGCGCTCGGCGTGGCTGCCGCGGGGCCGCTGCCGACGATCGCCTCGTACACGCCTTGCAGCTGCTGGGCCACGGCGGTCCACGTGCACCGGGCCGCCCTCGCCAGGCCGTCGTGCCGCAGCCGCGCGGCCAGCGCCGGGTCGTCGACGACCTGGCGCAGGGCGCGGCGGAGGGCATCCGCGTCACCGGGCGGGACCAGCAGGCCCGCGCCACCCACGACGTCGGGGAGCGCGCCGGAGTCGCTCGCCACCACGGGGGTGCCGCACGCCATCGCCTCGACCGCCACGCGTCCGAACTGCTCCACCCACCCCGGGGTGTCCACCGACGGCACGGCGAGGACGTCGAGGCCGCGGTAGAACCGCGCGAGGTCTGCGCCGTCGAGCGAGCCGACGAACGTGGTGCGACCGGCCAGGTCTGGGGCCGCGGCCCGCTGCCGCAGGCCCGCCTCGGCGGGACCGGCGCCGGCGACACGCAGGTCCAGGCCGGGGTCCGCGGCGACCGCTGCCAGCAGCACGTCCACCCCCTTGTGCGGCGCGAGCCGGCCGGCGTAGCCCACGACGGGCCGCGCGGACCTCGGTCCGTGGTCGCGGTGGGGAGCCTCGGTGGGGCCGGGGGAGGGAGCGTCGACGCCCAGCGGGATGGTCCTCACGAGGCTGCGTGCGCCCTTGGCCCGCACGATCCTCCCGGCTTCGTCGTTACAGGTCTGCACCGCCGCGGCGCGACGGAGCACGGCCGTCTCGATCCAGCGGAAGGGTGGGGGGTAGCGCTTGGCCAGGTTCTGCGCCGAGTAGACGACGAACGGGGCGGGCGAGCGGCCACGCCGACGGGCCTGCAGCCACGCGAGCGCCAGCACCTGCGCCGTGGCGAGCGCGAACGGCTCCTCGTGCACGTCCAGCACGTCGTGGGGTGCGGCGAGCGCGCGCCACAGGCCACGGGGGTCGTAGAGGAAAACGGCGGGGTGCGACCCCCAGGTCTTCAGCCCGACGACGTTCTCGCCCTCGCGCGGCCGCAGGCGCACCCGCCGTCCGGCCTCGTCCCACTCCCGAGCGCTCACGAGCGCGACGTCGACTCCGCGGCGGCGCAGCTCACGCTCTCGTTCGCGCCAGGCGTCGACGACGGCGCTGTGCGAGATGCGCAGGACCCTCATGCCTCCTGATCCTGACCGCCGCCGCCCGGCCGCGGAACGACACAGCCCGACAATCACCCGGGTGACGAGGCTTTTCACCCCGGGCAACTCTCACGAACAGCGGTGCGCGCTGGTTAGCGTCGAGGCGGCTGAGAAGCCACCGGCCCGAGGGTTCCCTGCCCACGGACCGGCCGGACGACGACGGGGGACGGACGATGCGAGTGCTCGTCGATGGTGACCGGGGCTACGTCGGTGCGGTGCTCGTGCCGTTCCTGCAGGCGGCGGGTCACGAAGTGGTCGGCCTGGACGCCGGCTGGTACGACGGCTGCGACTTCGGGCCCCCCGTGACGGGGTACGAGCAGCGGACCGGCGACGTCCGCGATGCGCGGCCCGAGGACCTCGTCGGGTTCGACGCCGTGATCCACCTCGCGGCGATCTCGAACGACCCGCTGGGGCACCTCAACCCGCAGGCCACGTTCTCGGTCAACACGGACGGGGCCGTCCGCATGGCCCGCGCCGCCAAGGCGGCCGGGGTGACGCGGTTCCTGTTCTCCTCCTCGTGCTCCCTCTACGGGGCGGCGGGCGACGCGCCCGTGGACGAGGGCGCCGAGTTCCACCCGGTGACCCCCTACGGGGAGTCCAAGATCCAGGCGGAACGCGGCCTGTCCGCGCTCGCCGACGACGACTTCTCGCCCACGTTCCTGCGGAACGCGACAGCCTACGGCTCGTCGCCGCGGCTCCGGGCGGACATCGTCGTCAACAACCTCACCGGCACCGCGTACACGCGCGGGGAGGTGCGCCTCGCGTCCGACGGCACGCCGTGGCGCCCCCTGGTGCACGTCGAAGACATCTCGCGTGCCTTCCTCGCCGCGCTCGAGGCGCCTCGCGAGACGGTGCACGACCGCCCGTTCAACGTCGGGCGGGACGAGGACGTCGTGCAGATCCGCACGATCGCGGAACAGGTCAGCGACCTCACCGGGGCCCCCGTCACGTTCGCCGACGGCGCCGGCGCGGACGCCCGCAACTACCGGGTGGACTTCACGCGCATCCGGGCCGAGCTGCCGGCCGCCGCGCCGCGCTGGACGGTGCCCGACGGCATCCGGCAGATCTGGGAGGACGCCCACCGCTTCGGCCTCGCTGCCGAGGACTTCGAGGGACCCCGGTTCGTGCGGCTGCACCGTGTGCGGGAGCTCGCCGACGCCGGCGCCCTGGACCTCACGGACCTGCGCACCACGGCGGTGCGGGCATGACCGCCGTGTCGGCGGCGCGTCACGCCGCGCCGGCCGAGGAGCCCGCCGTGCCCGCGCCGGTGTGCCGGCTGTGCCAGGCACCGCTGACCCGCACCTTCGTGGACCTCGGGATGTCGCCGCCGTGCGAGAGCTACCCGACGGCCCAGCAGGTGGACGGCCCGGAGGTCTTCTACCCGTTGCACGTGCGCGTGTGCGAGCAGTGTCTGCTGGTGCAGCTGCCCGCCTACGTGCGTGCGGAGGACATCTTCGAGGACTACGCCTACTTCTCCTCGTACTCCGCCTCCTGGGTGGAGCACGCGCGCCGCTACGTCGACGGGGCGGTGGACCGGCTCGGCCTCACGCCGGAACGATCGTTCGTCGTCGAGGTCGCGAGCAACGACGGCTACCTGCTGCAGCACGTCGTCGACCGGGGGATCCGCTGCCTCGGCATCGAGCCGTCCGGCAACGTGGCCGCGGCAGCCGTCGAGCGGGGGGTCCCGACCGTCGTCGAGTTTCTCGGGGCGGAGACCGGGCGCCGGGTCCGGGCCGAGCACGGGCCGGCGGACCTGGTGGTGGCCAACAACGTGTTCGCGCACGTGCCCGACATCCTCGACTTCGCCCGCGGGCTGCGGGAGCTCGTCGCGGACGACGGCCGCGTCACCATCGAGATCCCGCACCTGCTGCGGCTCGTGGAGGGCAACGAGTACGACACGATCTACCACGAGCACTACAGCTACCTGTCGCTCCTCACGACGCAGCGGGTGCTCGGTGCCGCCGGGCTGACGGTGGTGGACGTCGACGAGCTGCCCAGCCACGGCGGGTCTCTGCGCACGTGGTCCGTGCCGACGCCCGAGGGGCAGGCGCCCGGGCAGGCTTCGGAGGCCGTCGCCCGCGTCCTCGCCGCCGAGGCCGCCGCCGGGCTGCACACGGTCGAGGGGCACGCCGGGTTCGCCGAGCAGGTCGCCGTCGTGCGCGACGACGTGCTGCGCTTCCTGCTGACCGCGCGCCGGGAGGGCAAGCGGGTGGTCGCCTACGGCGCACCGGGCAAGGGGAACACGCTGCTCAACCACTGCGGTGTGCGCTCGGACCTCATCGAGTTCGCGGTGGACCGCAACCCGTACAAGCACGGACGGTTCTCGCCCGGCATGCACATCCCGATCCACGCCCCCGAGGCGCTCGACGCCGCCCGCCCGGACTACGTCGTCATCATGCCGTGGAACCTCCGCCGGGAGATCTCGGCGCAGCTCGCGCACGTCGCGGACTGGGGCGGGCGGCTGGTGACCTTCCTGCCGCGCCTCGAGGTCTTCGAGCCGGGCACGTGAGCGGCGTCGTGCCCGGGTGGCGCTGCCGGTGGTGCCGGTCGGACCACGGCACGGTCGTGCTCGACCTCGGGGCCCAGCCTGCCGCCGATCTGTTCCCGGAGCCCGAGGATCCGGCGCTCGACCCCGTCCACCCGCTGCGCATGGTGATGTGCGACCGGTGCCGCCTCGCCCAGCTCGAGGACGACCCGACCGGCCCGGAGGAGCCCCGAGGCGTCGAACCGGCCGCCCTGGTGGCCCAGGCGCGCTCCGGCGTCGCCGACCTCGTGGCGGGCGGCCTGCTGCCGCCCCGAGCCTGGGTGGCGGAGATGCGCAGCCCGCACGGAGGGTCCTGGCTCGAGCGCGTGCAGGAGATCGTGCCGGACGCCGTCCTGCTGGACGGCCCGGGCACGGTGCCGGGGATCGCCGCCGACCTCGTCGTCGACTCCCTCGGGCTCATGCACGAGGCCGACCAGCGTGCCGCCTGGGAGCTCCGGGCCGACTCCCTCGCGCCCGACGGCGTCCTGGCGCTGCACGTCCACCCCCTGTCGGTGATCGTGCGCGACGGCACCTGGAACGCTCTGCGGCACGGGCACTTCGCCTACTTCTCGCTCACCGTGCTGGTGGAGATGGCCCGGAGCGTCGGCCTCGTCCCCGTGGGGCTGTGGCGGTACCCGCTGTACGGCGGCACCCGCCTGCTCGCGTTGGCGCGCGCGGGGTCGCGTCACGCCGCGAGCGGGGCGCCCGCCGCCGCCGGGCTCGTCGCCGCCGAGCTCGCGGTCGAGGCCGCCGCCGGCATCGCCGAGCCGTGGGCGGTGCGTGGCCTCCAGCGCCAGGTCGCCCGCTCCGCCGCCGACCTGCGGGGGTGGCTCGACGCGAGCACCGGATCGGTCCTCGCCTACGGCGCCGCGTCGCGCGCGGTCGCGCTGTTCGCGCTCGCCGGGGTCACCGCAGACGACGTCCTCGCCGTCGTCGACGCCTCCCCGGCGAAGCAGGGCCGCGCGATGCCGGGCGGCCCTGGCCCGCGGGTCCCGGTGCTCGGGCCAGACATCCTGGCCGAGGTGCGGCCGGACCGTGTGCTGCTCCTCGTGCCGGACCTGCTGGAGGAGGTCCGGGCCGCCCATCCCGAGGTGGAGGCGTTCGGCGGACGGTGGGTCGTCGCCGAGCCCGAGCTCGTCGAGATCGAGCCGCTCAGCAGGGACGGCGGTCGTCGCCGGTGAGCGTCGCGACGAGCGCCGCCCACGAGCCGGCGGCGTCGTCGCGGGCGCTGACCAGCGACACCGGCAAGGGCCACGGCACCGCCAGGTCGGGGTCGAGGTGGTGCACGGCGACGTCCTCCTCGGGGGCGTGCTCGGCATCGATGCGGTAGCAGACGTCGGCCGTGTCGGTGAGCGTCTGGTGCCCGTGCAGGCAGCCGCGCGGCACGTACAGGACGTGGAAGTCGACGTCGTCGAGCCGGAACGCCTCCCACCGCCCGAAGGTCGGCGACCCGGGCCGGGCGTCGACGACGACGTCGTGCACCGCACCGTGCGCGACACGGACCAGCTTGGCCTCGCCGCCGCCCACGCGCCCGTGCAGCCCGCGCACGACGCCACGGCTCGAGCGCGACTGGCTGTCCTGCACGAACGCCGCGGGGTCGAGCCCGGCGCGCGAGGCGGCGGTGGTGTCGAACGTGCGCGTGAACAGCCCGCGCTCGTCGCGGTGCGGGGTAGGGGCGAGGATCAGCACCCCGTCGAGGGTGGTGGGCAGCACCTGCATGTCCACACCGTACGGACGAGACGCCCCGGCGGTCGGGTGAAGTCGTCCCGGGCGCCGGATGAAAAGGCCTGCTGCCCCTTCAACCGTGCCGGGCCGCGCCGCAGACTGGCGGCGGGACCGGCCCCCTGCCGGCCCCACCAGGCTTCCGGACCCACCTCCCGAACCGCACCCGTGGGGGCACGATGACGCAGCTGGCGCAGCACCCGCCGCAGTCCGCGGACGCCGCCCGGTCCTTCGACCGGTCGACGGCCGCGCAGGCGCGCCTGCACCGCCTGGTGCCGGGCGGCGCGCACACGTACGCGCGGGGCGCGGACCAGTACCCGGAGCGGATGGCCCCGGTGCTCGTCCGGGGTGCCGGTGCGCACGTGTGGGACCTCGACGGCAACGAGTACGTCGAGTTCGGGATGGGCCTGCGCAGCGTCACCCTCGGGCACGGGTTCCGGCCGGTGGTGGACGCCGTCACGTCGGCGATCGCGGACGGGGTCAGCTTCTCCCGGCCGAGCACCTGGGAGCTGGACGCCGCCGAGGCGTTCTGCACGCAGGTGGCGGGCGCAGACATGGTCAAGTTCGCGAAGAACGGCTCCGACGTCACCACCGCCGCGGTGCGGCTGGCCCGCGCCGCCACCGGCCGCGACCTCGTCGCCGTCTGTGCCGACCACCCGTTCTTCTCCACGGACGACTGGTTCATCGGTACGACACCGATGGACGCCGGCATCCCGCAGGCGATCACCGACCTCACCGTCCGCTTTCCGTACGGGGACCTGGCGGCCGTCCAGGGCCTGCTCGCCGCCCACCGGGGCCAGGTGGCGGCCCTCGTGCTGGAGGCCGCGACGGCCCACGCGAGCCCCCCGCCCGGGTACCTCGAAGGGCTGCGCGCCCTGTGCGACCGCGAGGGCGTCGTCCTCGTCTTCGACGAGATCATCACGGGGATGCGCTGGTCCGCCGGGGGCGCGCAGGCCGTCTACGGCGTCGTGCCGGACCTGTCCACCTGGGGCAAGGCGCTCGGCAACGGGTTCGCCGTCTCGGCGCTCGCGGGTCGTCGCGAGCTGATGGAGCTCGGCGGCCTCGCCACCGACGCACGCCGGGTCTTCCTGCTGTCGACGACGCACGGTGCCGAGACCGCCGGCCTCGCGGCATGGCTGGCCGTGCACCGCGAGTACGCCGAGCGGGACGTCCCGGGCGTGATGGCCGCCCAGGGCGAGCGCCTGCGCGCGGGGGTGCAGCAGGTCGTGGATGCCGCAGGACTCGGTGACCACGTGACGGTCTCCGGGCACCCGGCGTGCCTGGTCTTCGGCACGCGCGACCCCGCCGGCGCCCCGTCGCAGGCGTACCGCACGCTCTTCCTCGCCGAGCTGCTGCGCCGGGGCGTGCTGGCGCAGTCGTTCGTCATCTCGGCCGCGCACACGGACACCGACGTCGACCGCACGGTCGACGCGGTCGCCGGCGCGCTGCCGGTGTACGCCGCCGCGCTCGACGCCGGCTCCACCGAGGGGTTCGTCGCGGGACGGCCCGTCGCGCCCGCGCTGCGAGAGCGCGCGGCGCCACGCCAGGTGCACCACGAGGAAAGTCACCAGGACCAGGCTCGGACGCCGGGAGGTGCGTCATGAAGGTCGTGCTGTTCTGCGGAGGTCTGGGGATGCGGATGCGTTCCGGTCCGGACTCGCTGCCCAAGCCGATGATGCCGATCGGGTCGCGTCCCGTCCTGTGGCACATCATGAAGTACTACGCGCACTTCGGGCACACGGAGTTCGTGCTCGCGCTCGGGTACGGGGCGAACGCCGTCAAGGACTACTTCCTGGACTACCAGGAGACGCACTCCAACGACTTCGTGCTCACCAAGGGCGGGGAGCACGTCGAGCTGCTGAGCAGCGACATCAGCGAGTGGCGCATCACCTTCGTCGACACCGGGATGGAGACCGCGATCGGCGAGCGTCTGCGGCGCGTGCGGCGCTACCTCGACGACGACGAGGTGTTCCTCGCCAACTACGGCGACGTGCTCACCGACGCGCCGATGGACCGCATCGTCGACGACTTCCTCGCCACGGACGCCGTCGGCTCGCTGATGGCCGTGCCCCCGCAGGACTCGTTCCACGTGGTGCGCTACGACTCCGACGGCACCATGCGTGACCTCGAGCCCGTGGCTGACATGAGCATGTGCATCAACGGCGGCTACTTCGTGCTGCGGCAGGGCATCTTCGACTACCTCGGCGAGGGCGAGGACCTCGTCATGGACGCCTGCGTCCGGGCCGCCCGCGACGGCCGGTTCCGCGTGCACCCGCACGCCGGCTTCTGGGCCCCGATGGACACCCTCAAGGAGCGGTCCGCGCTGGAGGAGATGAACCGCGTCGGTGACCGCCCGTGGGCCGTGTGGGACCGCCACTCGCGGCGCGAGCCGCGGCGGGTGCCCGAGGTGGAGGTCGGAGAGGTCGTGGGACGGGCTCGTGCGAGTGCGTGACGGCCGCCGCGCCTCGGAAGATGGCCGGGCCCGCGTGGCGCTCCTCGGCCAGTTCGGTATCGGCAACCTCGGCAACGAGGCCTCGCTCGACGCCGTCCTGGGGTATCTCGGGGACGAGGCCGCCGTCACGATCGTGACCGAGCGGCCGGAGCTGGTGGCGGCCGCGCGCGAGCTCCCGGCCCGCGCCCTCACCGACCCCCGGGCCCGGCGCGGTGGGTGGCGCGGCGCGGTTGCCAAGGTGCGCGACGTCGGCTGGGCCTGGCGCACCGTGGGAGCGGTCGACGCCGTCGTCGTCCCGGGCACGGGGGTGCTCGAGGGAGCGTCGGTGAAGGCGACGGCGATCCCGTTGACCCTGGCGGTCCACGCGTCCTGCGCCCGGCTCCGCGGCCGGCCCCTGCACGCGCTGTCGATCGGCGTCGACGAGGGAGGTGGGCGGCTGACGCGGCTCCTCTTCCGGGTGTTCCTCCGGTGCGCGTCGACGCTCACGGTCCGTGACCAGGGATCCGCCGCGCACGTCGCGTCGATCGCCGGGTCCCGGCCCGAGGTCGTGCCGGACCTCGTCCTGGGCACTCCCGTCGTGGCCGACGTGCGACCCGTGGACCCGGCGCGGCGGACGGTCGGCTTCGGCGTGATCGACACGAACGGCGTGGGGACCGTCGAGGCCGCGTGGGAGCGAGGCGCGCACCTGGACCGCTCGGTGCGGATCGTCCGTGGGCTCGTGCAGGCGGGGGCCGACGTCCGGATCGTCGGAGGTGCTGCCCAGGACGACGCCATCGCCGGGGAGATCGCCAGGACCGTCGCCGACCCCCGCGTCGTGGCGGTACGGGCCGACGACATGGCCGAGCTGGACCGGCGGCTCGCCGGCTGCGCGGTGCTCGTCGCGGCGCGGTACCACAACCTCGTCGCCGCGGTCCGGGCGTCGGTCCCCGCCGTGTCGATCGGGTACGCGAGCAAGCAGACGTGGCTGATGGAGGCGGTGGGCGCCGAGGATCGAGCGCACGACGTCGCGCACGTGGACCCCGACGCCGTCGTCCGGCAGGTGGTCCGGCTGCTCGACGACGACGGAGAACGGGCCCGCGCGCGGACCGCCTCGCAGGCATGGGTGGAGCAGGCGCAGGACCTCGTCGACGCGCAGGCATCGCGCCTGCGCCGAGCGCTCGGCCTGAGCCCGGCGACCGCACGCGTCGGAGCAGACGCATGAGCCCGCTCGGCCTCCCGGACCGCCCCCTGCACGTCGTGGGGCTGGCCGCCCATCCCGACGACCTCGAGATCTCCTGCGGAGGCACATTGCTCCAGCTCGGCGGCCGGACAGGGTCGACCGCGGCCTTCCTCACGCTCACCGGTGACGGGGAACGGGTGGCCGAGGCCCGCGACGCGGCGAAGCGCTGCTGGCCGGGCTCGGAGTCCCGCTTCGCCGGGCTGCGCGACGGTCGGCTGCCCGCGTCGTGGTCCGAGGTCAAGGAGGCGATGCACGCCCATGCCGGCTCGACGGCGGCGCCGGACCTGGTGCTCGCCCCGAGGCGGGACGACGCGCACCAAGATCATCGTCTCGTGGGCGAGCTCGCGCAGACCGTGTGGCGCGACGCGCTCGTGCTGCACTACGAGATCCCCAAGTGGGACGGCGACATGGGCCGGCCGAACCTCTTCGTCCCCGTGCCGGAGGACGTCGCGGCCCGCAAGGTCGAGCTGCTCGACGCCTGCTACCGGTCCCAGGTCGGCCACGACTGGTGGGACCGGGAGGTCTTCCTGGGGCTCATGCGCCTGCGCGGGATGGAGAGCCGGTCCCGCTACGCCGAGGCGTTCGTGGTGGACAAGGCGGTGATCGCGCTGTGAGACCGCACCCTCCCGAGGTCACGGTCGGCGTGCCCGTGTGGAACGGCGAGCGGTACCTGGCCAAGGCTCTGGCGGCCCTCCGCGACCAGGACCTCGACGACGTCGAGTTCGTCGTCGCGGACAACGGGTCGACCGACGGGACGGTGGAGATCGCGCGGTCGTTCGCGGCCGAGGACGACAGGTTCTCGGTCATGACCAGTGCCGAGAACCGCGGCGTGACCTGGAACTTCAACCGGCTCCTCGACGCGGCGCGCGCGCCGCTGTTCATGTGGAACGCGGCGGACGACGTCGTCCTCCCGGGCCATCTCGCCGCCTGCCGGGACGCGCTGCGCGACCACCCCGAGGCGACGATCGCCTTCTCGCGCGTCGTCCTCATCGGACCCGACGACGAGGTCCTCGGCGAGCGGGACGACCTGGACCTCGACTTCCTCGACCGCGGCCCGGCCGCCCGGCTGCACCTGTTCTTCGCGCGTCAGGTCTACCAGGTGATCGGGTACGGCGGGGTCATCCGGACCGACGTCCTGCGCCGGATGGGCGGCCACCCCGACTTCTACGGCGGGGACATGGCGCTGGCGAGCCGCATGGCGCTGCGGGCGCCGTGGGTCCAGGTGCCCGAGCAGCTCTTCCTGGCACGCAACCACGAGGAGCAGACGAACAAGCTCCAGGGCGGCGCGGACCCGGTGCAGCAGACGCGAACCTACCGGGAGCACCGCCGCGCGTTCGCCTTCCCCCAGTGGTACCTCAACCATCGGCTCCTGATGGAGGCGGTCACGGCACCGGTGCCGGCCGCCGAGCGCGCCAAGGCGGCGGGGGTGGTGCTGCGCGACTGGACCCTCGCCAACTGGCGGTTCTTCCCGTACGACGTCAAGCGGAACCTGCAGCTCCTGCGCGCCGGGGCCGGCACCGCCTGAGGACCGCCGACGCGGGCGCGAGGGGTGCGAAGCGGACGGCCCAGGCGAGCTCGCCCGTCGCGGCGACGAGCCGACGGTCGCGCGCCATCGCGCGCGCACAGCGGGCGGACCTCCAGGCGACGTACCGGTCGTTCGCGGACTGCGACTCGCGCAGGGCGTGGACCAGCTCGCGGTCGCCGAGGGACCGCGCCTCGGCGAGGTGACCGGCGAGCACGCCGCGGATCGCCGCGCCGAGGGCCCGGTGCCGGAGGGTCGCGTTCTCCCCGTGGCTCCGATAGGAGACCAGGGCCTCGGAGCCGACCATCGCGACCGGGCCGTGCCACGCCAGCCGGAGCACGAGGTCCAGGTCCTCCGCCAGGCGCAGGCTCGTGTCGAAGCCGCCGACGGCGCGGAACGCGTCCGCCCGGACCACGGAGTTGGGGAGCATGATCCCCGTGCGGCGACGGAAGACGTCCGCGGTGGAGCCGACGGCGACCTGGTCCGCAGGCGCGATCTCGTGCCCTGCGGCGTCGATGCTGCGCATCCGGGAGTACGTCAGCGTCAGGGCGGGGGCGGCGCGCATCGCGCGCACGTGCGTCGCGAGGCGCTCGGGCTCCCACAGGTCGTCGTCGTCCAGGAACGCCAGGTACGTCCCGCTGGCGCGGGCCGCCCCGAGGTTGCGCGCCCGGGACGGGCCACCGGCGTCCGTGCGCACGACGGAGGACCGCGGGGGGACGGGAAGGCCGGCGAGGTCGACGGCGCGCGGGCTGCCGTCGTCGACCAGGACCAGCTCGACGTCGTCGCACGTCTGGTCGACGACGGAGCGGAGCGTCGCGCGCAGGAACGGGTTGTCCGCCCCGCGGTTGGTGGCCAGCACGATCGAGACGGCAGGGGCGTTCATCAGGTGGTCCTGCCGCGCGTGCTCGGGCCGGGGGTGACGGTGCCGGCCGTGCGGGCCGTGCTCGTGGTGACGACGCGCTCGAGCTCCGCGGCGACGACGGACCAGTCGCGCCGCGCGGCGCGGCGCTGCGCCCGCGCGCGGTCGGCGCCCAGCGCCGCGCGGTCGTCCGCCCACCTGCCGAGGACGCTCGCCAGGGCCTCGGCGTCGCCTGGCGGGACGAGGACGCCGCCGTCCTCGACAGCCTCCGGGATACCGCCGACCGCTGACGCCACGACCGCCGCTCCCGCCGCCATCCCCTCCAGGACGGTGAGAGCGAACGGCTCCGGCCAGACCGACGGGACGACCACGACGTCTGCGGCCGCCATGAGGGCGGCGACGTCGGCGCGCGCGGCGAAGGGGCGCAGGGTGGCGCGGGTGCCCAGCCGGCCCGCGAGGTCGCGCAACCGGACCTCGTAGGGGGTGAGGGGGTCGGTGGCCGAGAACCCGGAGCTGCCGACGACGGTGACGTGGACGTCCGGACGGTCGAGGAGCAGCGCGGCGCGCAGCAGGACCTCCGGCCCCTTCGCCGGGATGGTCCGGCCCGCGAACACGACCTCCAGGCGGCCTCGGTCTAACCGCGGCGCGGGCCGGAAGCGTCCAGGGTCCACGCCGTTGCGCACGACGTGCACGCGGTCGCGCAAGGACCGGGGGAGGCGAGCCCGCGTCGCCTCCGCGAGGAACTCGCTGACGCAGACGATCGCGTCGACCTGGTCGAGCGTGCGGCCCGCCTCGGCCCGGGAGTAGCTGCGCAGCAGCATGTTGTGCGCGTACAGGACGGCCGAGTGTCGTCGTCGGTCGACGAGCGGCACCGCCTGGGGCGCGTTGTGCAGCACCACGGTCGACGGCTCCCAGGCCTGCTGGTCGGCCAGCGCAGCGGCCCACGGGCGCCTGGTCGACCGTGGGCGCAGCGCGAGCGCACGGAGCACGTCCAGCCTGCGGTCCCACCGGCCGGGCTCGGGCGCCTGCGCGTACTCGACGACGACCGCGCTGTCGTACCGGTCGGCGTAGGTGCCCGACGCGACGACCACCACGGGCCGGGGCGTCCCCGCGGGAGCGCCGACGCACAGCCCGTGGACGACGGTAGGGACCGCGCTGCCCGTGCGGGGCGAGTAGTGGTCCCCGGGCGTGAGGACGTGCATGAGGCGGGTCATGGGCGAGCCCCGTCGCCGACGCCCTGCGAGGCGGCCGGGCGGGCGGGGACCGCCGGGGAGAGCACGGCACCGTAGACCGCGAGGGTGCGGTCGGTCACGGCGTCCCAGGTGTGTGCCGTGACGGTGCGCCGGCCCTCCTCGCCGAGACGCGACCGCAGCTCCGGGTCGGCGAGGGACCCGATCGCGGCGGCCAGGCGGTCGGTGTCCCGAGGGTCGACGAGCAGCCCGTCCACGCCGTCCGTCAGCACCTCGCCGGCACCGCCCTGGTCCGTGGCGATCACGGGAACCCCGGCGCGCATCCCCTCGAGGACGACGATGCCGAAGGCCTCGACGCGGCTGGGCACCACGAGCGCCTCCGCCCGCCCCACGACCGTGGTGACGGTGGGGCGGTCGAGGAACCCGGGCCAGACGACGGCGTCCGCGACGCCGAGCTCGACGGCGAGCCGTTCGGTGGCGGCACGTTCCGGCCCGTCGCCCGCGAGCACGAGGTGCAGGTCGTCGTCGACGAGGCCTGCGCCGCGCGCCCGGGCGAACGCTTTCAGCAGCAGGTCGAACCCTTTGACCACGTCGATGCGCCCGAGGGCGAGCAGGTAGCGCGAGGGCAGCCAGGCGGGTGCCGTCGTGCCCGGCTCGTCCAGGTCGACACCGTTGCCCACGATGACCGCGCGCCCCGGCTCCAGCCCGAACCGCGCCACGTCGGCCGCGGCGAAGCGGGAGCAGGCGGTGACGGCGGCCGCGCGGTCCAGCGACCAGCGCAGGGACCGGCGCTGGAGGGCGGACACCTCGAAGAGCCCGGACGCGTCCGCCGACGTCTCCCCGTGCGTCCCCACCACGACCGGGAGCCGGCGTGCCGCGGCGAGCGCCGTCGCCCAGGGTCCGTTGGGCCCGTAGCAGTGGACGTGCACGAGGTCCGGGCGGTCGGCAGCGGCGGCACGGGACCAGTGGCGCCACGCGCCCGGAGCGGCGGCCGCGAACCGCGCCACCCCTGGCAGGGAGCGGTGCGGGAGCGGGACCGGCAGGTAGCGCACGGTCACTCCCGGCAGGACGGCGCTCACCCCCTCGGTGGCGTCCCCGCGGTCGACCGCCCAGACCACCACCCGGTGGCCGCGGGCCTGGAGGCCGCGGGCCAGCCGGAGCACATGCTCCTCGACCCCGCCGACGCGGGGCCAGAACGAGCTCGTCGCGAGCGCCACGGTCACCACCTCGTGATCGTAGGAAGACACGGCGCCGGATCGGGGCCAGGGCGGTGGATCTCACCCGGTGCGAGCCGGATTTCGCCCCCGGGCAGCGGGCCTCCGCGCGGGGGGTGCGGCCGACAATGACCGGGTGTCCCATGTGCCTCCGATCCTGATGCTCGCGACCTTCGCCTCGGCGCTGCCGATGGGCCCCCAGGCGTACGAGGAGCAGATCGCCCGCCGCGCCCAGCACGCGATGGGGTCCGACGCGCGGGTGCGCCGTGCGGTGCTGCGCAGCCTGCGCTCCGAGCTGCCGGGCACCGGCCGGGTGCCCGGGGCGGTGCTGCGCGGCACGTCGCCCGCGCTGCGTCGTGCCGCCGGGCGCTACGTCTACCGCGGGGCGGGGCTGGTGCACCGCATGGGCCTCTCCCTGCCGCCGGCGCCGGTGCCCGAGGTCGTGACGGTGCACGACACCGTCGCGTGGCGCTTCCCCGACGAGGCGCCGCCGGAGCCCTACGCCGCCGCCGAGACGCGCCGGGCCGCCGCCGTCGTGGCCGTGTCGCAGTACTCGGCCGACGACGTGGCGGAGCGGCTGGGCCTCGCCATGGTCCATGCCGTGCCCAACGGGGTCGGCGCGGAGTTCTTCGACGCCGCGCCGCTCGGGGAGGACGCGCGTGCGCGGCTGGGGCTGCAGGGCCGCTTCGTGCTGCACGCCGGTGGCGCCACGTTGCGCAAGAACCTCGAAGGGCTGGCGGACGCCTGGCCGCGAGTCCGCGCGGCGCACCCCGACGTCCAGCTCGTCCTGTGCGGGCCACCGGCGGAGCGCCGCGACAGGCTCTTCGGGCCGCTCGACGGCGCGCTCCGGGTGGGCCGGGTCCCCGACGAGGTCCTTCCCGGTCTGATGGCGGCGGCGAGCGCCGTCGTGGTCCCGTCCCTCCACGAGGGCTTCGGGCTGCCCGCGCTGGAGGCGATGGCGTGCGGGGTGCCGGTGGTGGCGGCGGACCGTGCCGCGCTGCCCGAGGTGTGCGGCGACGCCGGGTGGCTGGTGGAGCCTGACGGACCGAGCCTCGCAGCGGGGCTGGACCACGTGCTCTCGGTCGGCCCGGGTGTCGCCCGCGCGGTCGCGGCAGGGCGGCAGCGGGCTACCCGCTTCACCTGGGAAGCGAGCGCGGAGGGTCACGCGCGGGTCTGGCGCGACGTCCTCGGCGTCGGGTGAATCCACCAGTTCACCCCACCGCACCATCGTCGCGGCCACCCGCCGACGCATAGCCTCCAAACGTGTCCGCAACTCAGGCCGCCGTCTCCGTCAGAGGGCTCGGCAAGACGTATCGCATCGGGCGTTCGGGCGAGCGCCCGACCACCGCGGTGGAGGCGGTCGCGGCCAGGCTCCGCAGCCCGTGGGCCCGTTCCCGCTTCTCCGAGTTCGACGCCCTCGACGGGATCGACCTCGACGTGCCCTGGGGCGAGGCTCTCGGCATCATCGGGCGCAACGGGGCCGGCAAGTCCACCTTCCTCAAGCTGCTCACCCGGATCACCGCCCCGACGCGGGGACGGATCGAGCTCAACGGGCGCATGGGGAGCCTGCTGGAGGTGGGCACCGGCTTCTCGAGCGAGCTGACCGGGCGGGAGAACATCTTCCTCAACGGGGCGATCCTCGGCATGACGCGCAAGGAGATCCGAGCGTCGTTCGACGAGATCGTCGACTTCTCGGGCATCGAGAAGTTCCTCGACACCCCGGTGAAGCGGTACTCGTCCGGCATGTACGTGCGGCTGGCGTTCTCCGTGGCCGCCCACCTGCGCACGGAGATCCTCGCGATCGACGAGGTCCTGGCCGTGGGTGACGCGGAGTTCCAGCGCAAGTCCCTGGCGAAGATGCGCGACGTCGCCAAGGACGGCCGGACCGTGCTGTACGTCAGCCACCTGGTGCCGACGGTGACGGCGCTGTGCACGAGCGCGGTCTACCTGGACCGTGGGCGGCTCACCTATGCGGGCTCGGTGGACGGGGCGCTCGACGTGTACCGGCGCAGCTTCGACCGGTTCGCGGCGGAGCAGCAGGACGCCGCGCGCCGTCCCGGCACGGGCGCCCTGCGCGCGAGCGCGGTCGTGCCCGACACGGACGTGTTCGACCCCGCCGAGCCGAAGGCTTTCACGGTCACGGTCGGCTCCAACGCGGAACTGGTCGGTCAGTACTTCGTGTCGTGCCACGTCAACGACGCGAGCGGCACGGTGGTGGCGCAGTGCGACTCGCGAGCGGTCGGTGGCTGGTACGAGCCGGGCAAGGAGCAGGAGATCCGCCTGACCGTGCGGGCACCGTGGCTCAAGCCGGGGCGGTACACGTTCGACGTCTACGTCTGCCAGTCCGGCGTGCTGGACGCCTGGGAGGGTGCGGCGGTCTTCGAGGTGCTGCCTGGCACCCCCTACCCGGAGGCCACGCTCGACGAGGCGACGGCCCAGGGCGTGGTGCTCGCCGACTACGACTTCGAGGGGCGCTGACATGGCTGCAGGCACGGCACAGGTCGTCGTCACCCCGCCCGGCCGTCTCGGCCTCCCGCGGTGGCGGGAGCTGTGGGAGGCGCGTGAGGTGCTGTACCGGTTCGGGCAGCGTGACGTGCTGCTGCGCTACCGGCAGACGGCGGTCGGCGTGGCGTGGGTGGTGGTGCAGCCGCTGCTCGGCGCGGGCATCTTCGCCCTCGTGTTCGGCACGGTCGCGAACCTGCCCACGGGCGGCACGCCCTACTTCCTGTTCAGCTTCGTGGGCATGCTCGCATGGAACCTGTTCGGGCAGACGGTGTCACGAGCGTCGACGTCGCTCGTGGCGAACCAGGCGCTCGTGGCGAAGGTCTTCTTCCCGCGGATGCTGGTGCCGCTGTCGACGGCGGTCGGCGTGCTGCTGGACTTCGCGGTGGCGCTCGCGCTGGGGATCGTGCTGCTCTTCGTCTACCGCGTGAACCCCGGGTGGCCCGTGCTGCTGGTCCCCGTCTGGGTCCTCCTGCTGCTCGCCGTCGCCATGGGGGTGGGGCTCGCCGCGTCGGCCCTCCAGGTCAAGTACCGCGACGTCGGCTACGTGATGCCGTGGGTGCTGCAGATGGGTCTGTACGCGACCCCGGTGGCGTACTCGCTCGAGGCTGTGAAAGGCCTGCCGCAGTCGGTGCAGCTCCTCTTCGTGGCCAACCCGCTGTCGTGGTTCCTCGACGCGTTCCGGTGGTCGATGCTCGGGCAGCCCGCTCCGCCGGCATGGCAGCTAGGCGGGATGGTCGCCGTGAGCCTCGTGGTGCTGGCGGGTGGCGTGCTCGTCTTCCAGCGGTACGAGCGTCAGCTCGCGGACGTGATCTAGATGCGAGTGCACGCGTACGTCCTGGCCGCGGACCCGCACTTCCTCGCCGCCAGCGTGCGGTCCTACTACGACCGCGTGGATCGCATCGTCGTGTCGTACGACCGCAGCGCGATCTCGTGGACGGGCACGCCGCTGCCGGTGGACCAGTGCCTCACGGTGCTCAAGGAGCTGGACGTCGAGGGCAAGTGCGTCCTGGCGCCGGGCGACTTCTGGCGGCCGGAGGAGGAGCCGATCGCCAACGACACCTTCCAGCGCCAGGACGCGCTCGACCGCGCGTCCGAGGGCGCGGACTGGGTGCTGCAGCTCGACACCGACGAGGTGATGGTGTCCCCGGAGACGTTCTTCGGGTCGCTCGCCCGTGCGGAGGACGCCGGGGCGGGGGCGCTCGAGTACCCGTCCCGCTGGCTGTACGCCCGGGTGGGGGACGCGGGGGCCCGTGGCGGTCGCTACCTCGAGGCCTCGACGCGACTGTGGAGACCGGCGGCCAGCTTCCCCGGCCCGCTGGCCGTCCGGCCGGGTGCCCGGCTCGAGTGCGCGCGGCAGGCGCCGTCCGCGGTGCACTACCGGGTCGACCTGCGCCCGTGGCACACCGACCACGTGCAGGGATACCACCGGCCCGTGCACGAGGTGGTGCGGCCGGACCGGGCCGTCCTGCACTACTCGTGGGTGCGCCCACGTCTCCAGATGCGGCAGAAGTTCGGCTGGTCCGGGCACACCGCGCTGTACTCGGCGCCGATCGTGTACCGCAAGTGGGTCGAGCGGACGGAGCACCCGTGGCGGGCGGTGCTCGGAACGCCGACGCGCCAGCACCCCGCGTGGTTCCGCCTCGTGACCGTGGCCGAGGAGGCGCGCGATGAATGACGCCCACCTCGCCGGCGGACCGCGGTCCGTGAGCGTCGTGATCCCGACGTATCGCCGGCCGGACTATGTCCGGGAGTGCCTGGACCACCTTGCCCGCCTGCGCACGACACCGCTCGAGATCATCGTGGTGGACGCCTCGCCGGACACCCGCACGCGGGACGTCGTGCGGGAGCACGCGGGCGTGCGGTACCTGCGCAACGACCTCGGACCGGGCACGACCCCGGAGTCCCGCGCGATCGGGGTGCGTGCCGCGCGCGGGGACGTGGTCGCCTTCGTCGACGACGACGCCTACGTGGACGCGGGGTGGCTCGACGAGATCCTCGCGTGCTACGCCGA
The DNA here is from genome assembly GCF_053615895.1 of Isoptericola sp. NPDC055881. Lineage (NCBI taxonomy): Bacteria > Bacillati > Actinomycetota > Actinomycetes > Micrococcales > Promicromonosporaceae > Isoptericola > Isoptericola sp. NPDC055881. Next base: position 7,671 of record NZ_JBSHCR010000044.1, on the reverse strand, counting down.
CCCCGACGTCGTCGGCGTCGGGGGCCGGATCGTCAACGGCCAGCCCGGGGAGGAGCGCGAGGGCCTCGACCAGATCGGCCGGCTCCTGCCGGACGGCCGGCTCACGGGCTCGTTCAGCGCCGACCCCGGACGGCCGGTCGCGGTCGACCACCTCCTCGGCGCCAACATGTCGTTCCTGCGGCAGGCCATCCTCGACGTCGGGGGCGTGCACGGCGGGTACCCGGGGCCGTGCATCTGCGAGGAGACGGACATCTCGCTGCGCCAGCGTGCCCTCGGCAGGCGCCTGGTGTTCACCCCGACCGCCGTCGTACGGCACGTGTCCGCCCCGTACGAGATCAAGGGCGACCGGTTCGACCGCCGGTGGCACTACTATGCGCGACGCAACCAGCAGTCGATGCTGGTGCGCGTCTTCGGGCCGCAGTCGCCCTACCCCCGACGGCTCGCGGTGACCACGCTGCTCGAGGCGCGCATGCGCTGCGGCTACGTGGTCCGCGCGCTCACCGGGCGGTCCGACCTGGATCGCCGGGGCCGGCTGCGGTCCCCGGGCGTGCTGCTGAGGTCCGCGATCGAGCTCGGTGGCCTCGCGGTCGGCACCGTCGCGGGCCTGCGGGCCCGTGCCGCCGAGCAGCGCGGGACCCCGACAACGACGGACACCTACGCCGGTGCGCTGGGCGCCGGCCACGACCAGACCGGAGCACGGCCATGAGGACGACACACGCGAAGACCGGCGGCCGCCGCCGCACGAGCTGGTGGGCTGTGCTGGGCGCGTTGGCCGTCCTCGTCGGGCTGGTGGGTGCGGCGCCCGGCGCCACGGCCGCCGACCAGTGGAGCGGAAGCTCGAGCACCGTCAGCCTGCAGTGCACGAGCAGCCCGTGCCCCTGGGGGGCGCAGCTGTCCGGTCAGGCGCTCGTGTGGCCGGCCGAGCTCGGGGCGACCCGTGCCCGTCTGGGATACACGGCGGGCGCCGCGGTCTATCTGCCGGCCTCGGCCGCGAACGGCCTGCGCGTGGGTGTGGTGAGCGGCCAGGCCCAGCTCACGGCCGGGTCCCCGCAGGCGTCCAGCCACCGCACCTATGCGCTCGCGGCGGGTCAGTCCGTCGTGGTGTCGGGGCTCGCGGCCGACGAGGTCCTCGCTGTCCAAGGCACGGCTGCCTTCACCTGGACCGCGGAACGGACGAGCACCTCCACACCCACTCCGACGCCGACGCCGACGCCCACTCCCACTCCCACGCCGACGCCGGTCCCGGAGGGCGCGTGGCAGGGGCCGTCGACCGCCGCGTCGCTGACCTGCACGTCGGGCTCCTGCCCGTTCGGGCAGAACCTGTCCGGCCATGCCCTGCTCTGGCCGGCGTCCCTGGGCCCGGTCAAGGCCGGCCAGAGCGGTTACGCCGCGACCCTTCCGGTCTACCTCGACGCGACCGTCGCGGAGGGCCTGTCCGTCACCGTGACCGCAGGGACCGCGCAGATCGTGGCCAGCACCCCGACCGGTCCGGGCACGGTCCGCGCCACGCTCGCCGCGGGCTCGACCCGGCTCATCACCGGGGTCTCGGCGGGCCAGGTCGTGAGCGTGCAGGGCACGGCGGCCTTCACCTACGTGCTCGCACAGCACGCGGAGGTCCCGGGCGACCCGATCGACCCGGAGCCACAGCCGACGACCTCTCCGACCACCCCGCCGTGCACGGACGTCGCGACCTGCGCGGTGGTCACCGGGGTCCCGGCGTCCTGGACGTGCAACACCACCGACTGCCACGGCGACCCGTGGCTCGGGGCCGCGATCACCTGGCCCGCCGCGACGGCCTACTCCGACAACGCCCGGACGGGCGACGCCTCTCGCACGGCGTACGGACCCGACGGCGCGCCGATCCACCCGTACATGGGCTCCTGGGCGGACGGCTGCCAGGTCAAGGTGGCGTGGGGTGAGGTGCTCGTCGTCGAGTGGCGCCGCGGTGCCAACACGTGGCGGCAGAAGCTGCTCTCCGCCGGGGACACCTACACGATCGACCTCGTCGGGGACGAGGACGGCGCGCTCATCGAGGGCCGGCCCACCGGCTTCGGGGTGCGGCTCACCCACTGCGAGCCTCAGCCGCTCACGTCCTCATGACGGTGACGCGCCGGCAGTTCCTGGCCCTCGCCGGGCTGGCGACGGGCGGCGCCGCACTTGCCGCGTGCTCCCGGGACGTCCCGCCACCGGCGCTCCCGAGCGCCGCCGTCCAGCGCTGGGCGGCGGCCTCGGGCGCCGTCGTGCACTCGGTGTCGCCAGACCGGCGGCACCTGGTCGACGAGCAAGGGACGCCGGTGCTCGTCCTCGCCGACACGGTGTGGACGATGCCCGCCGTGTACGACGAGAAGCAGCTGGCGCGGTACTTCCGGACCCGCCGGAGTCAGGGGTTCAACGGGCTGCAGACCTCCGCCCTCCCCTTCCACATCGACGGCGACAACCGCGTGGACGGTTGCGCCGACGGTCAGCAGGCGTTCCTCGACGGGGACATCACACGCTGGGACGAGGGCTACTGGCAGCGCCTGGACCGTGTGCTGCAGGCTGCCTCGGCGCACGGGACGTCGGTCGTCCTGGGCGCCATGGGCCCGCTGGTGTCCTACGGGCTCGACGACCTCGACCAGTGCCGCGGCTACGGCCGCCTGCTCGGAGAGCGGTACGGCGACGCCCCGGGCATCGTCTGGCTGTTCGGCGTCGACTACGCCCGGGCGGACTGGGACCGGCTGGACCCCCTCCTGCTCGCCTGCCTCGACGGCATCCGCGACGCGGGCGACGCGCACCCCGCCACCGTGCAGTTCCACAACGACGCCTCGCTCTCGGCCGACAACCCGCGCTGGCGCGGGCGGGCCGACGTCCAGGCGGCCTACACCTACGCGCCGGCGGACGAGGTCGTGTCCCAGGGCTATGCCCTCGACCAGGGGCCGGTCGTCCTCGCCGAGACCAACTTCGAGGACGAGAACAACACGGGCGGGCCGGCGACGACCCCCGCGAGCATCCGGCGTCAGGCGCTCTGGACCCTGACCTCCGGGGGCGTCCAGGTCGCCTACGGCCGGAAGTCGGTGTGGCGCTCCCAGGGCGACTTCCTGGGCGACCTGGAGTCGTCGTCGGTCGCCCAGCTCGGCCTGGTCCGTGCCCGGTTCGAAGCGCTCGACTGGGCGAAGCTCGTGCCCGACCTCGCCGGCGCGGTCCTCCTGGCGGGTGCCGGTGCTGCCGCGACCCAGGGCTCGCAGCTGGACGGCACGGCCGACCCGCTGGAGTCGGACCACGCGACCTGCGCGGCCGATCCCGACGGTGCGCTCGCGGTCGTGTACGTCCCCTCGGCCCGCGAGGTTCGCCTCGCTGCGCCGTACGACGTCGGGGCGGGGGAGTGGTGGGACCCGTCCACCGGCGAGACGCACGAGGCGGGCCGCGCGACCGACGGGACGTTCGCCCCTCCGGACCGCACCCACGCCGACGGTCAGTCCGACTGGCTCCTGGTGGTCCGGCCCGCACGGTGACACCCGGCGCGGTGACACACGGCTCGGTGACGCACGGCTCGGTGACGCACGGCTCGGTGACACCCGGCGCGGTGCGCGGTCACCGTGACGTCACACGGCCGCCATCGTGCGGTCCAGCTCCGCCTCGACGTGCCGCGCGATCTCCAGGGAGGCGGTGGCGGCGGGCGACGGCGCGTTGATGACGTGCACCTGCCGCGGCGCGGTCCGCAGCAGGAAGTCGTCGACGAGCGACCCGTCCCGGTGCAGGGCCTGCGCGCGCACGCCGGCGGGCGCGGGGTGCAGGTCGTCGGCGGTGGTGCCGGGCAGCAGCCGCGCCACGGACGCGGCGAACAGCGTGCGCGACACGGACCGGACGACCTCGGCCGCGCCGGGGGCGAGGTTGCGTCCCGCCAGCCGCCACAGCCCGGGCCAGGACGCGGCGTCGACGACGTCCCGCCACGCGACGTCGCGGCGCCGGTAGCCCTCGCGGGCGAGCGCCAGGACCGCGTTGGGCCCGGCGTGCACGCCGCCGTGCACGCCGCGCGTGAGGTGCACGCCGAGGAAGGGGAACCGCGGGTCGGGCACGGGGTAGACGAGCCCCCGCACGCGGTCGGCGGCGCGGGGCGCGAGGTCGAAGTACTCGCCGCGGAACGGCACGATCCGAGCGCCGGGGTCGACGCCGCACGCCAGCGCCAGCCGGTCGGCGTGCAGGCCGCCGCACACGACGATCGCGTCGGCGACGAGCTCGTGGCGCTCGCGGGTGTCGACCACGTCGACCTCGGCGTGCACCTGGGTGCCGATCACGCAGGCGGTGCGCAGGGCGCGGCCGAGGAGCACGGTGCCGCCGGCGGCCCGCACCTGGCGGGCGAGGACGGCGCACACGCCGCGGTAGTCGACCACGCCCGTGGTCTCGACGCGGAGGGCTCCGACGCAGGCGATGTCGGGCTCGTACTCGCGCGCCTCGACGGGGTCGAGCTCCCGCACGGGGACGCCGTTGGTGGCGCCGCGCTCGGCGAGCGTGCGCAGCCGGTCGCGCTCGTCGGCGCTGGTCGCCACGACGAGCTTGCCGGTGGTGGCGACGGCGATGCCGTGCTCGGTGGCGAACTGCGTCATCGACGCGGCGCCCGCGGTGCCCAGGCGGGCCTTGAGGCTCCCGGGCGCGTAGTAGAGGCCGGAGTGGATGACCCCGGAGTTCCGGCCGGTCTGGTGGAGCGCGAGCTCGGGCTCCTTCTCCAGCACGGTGACGTCGTCGCCGCGGCGCGCGAGGCGTGCCGCCGTCGCCAGCCCGATGATCCCGCCTCCGACGACGATGATGCGCACGATTCCTCCCCGGTCCGGTGGACGGTGGCGGGCCGGGTCCCTGTCCTGGCCCGCCGCGTCCAGCATGGCAGCCGGGGTGCCCCGGGGGGAGCGGCAGACAGGGTGAACGGTCGGGTGAACCCGCCGGTCAGGCGCGCCGCGGCGCGACGACGCGCGGCTCGGCCACGGCGAGGGGCGGCCGGACGAGCCAGCACGACAGCGTCGTCGCGAGGACCCCGACGAGGACGCCCGCGACGACGTCGCTCGGCCGGTGCGCGTACGTGACGACGGACGCCCCTGCGGCGGCGGCGACCACCCCGGCCCCGCCCACGACCGCCCACCGGGGCGGGGCGGGCCGCACGCCGGGCCACAGCAGCAGCACCGCGAGGGCGAGGGCCGTGACCGCGGCGACGTGCCCGCTGGGCAGGGTGTTCTGGGCGTACCCGTGGCCGCCGAGCATGGGGCGGTCGAGCACGACGTCGCGCAGCACGGTGGCCGCGGCGAGGGCGGCCCCGGTGGCCAGGGCCCCCGCCGTCACGCTCCGCCACCGCCCGTGCGCGAGGGCCAGCGCGCCGAGGACGAGCGCGGCCGCGGCGAGCAGCACGGGCGCGGCGTCGCGCAGCCAGCCCGCGGGGGTCCCGACCAGGTCGTGCAGCAGGCTCACGTCGCCGAAGGCGGCCACGTCCAGGCGCTGCCCGGCCGCCGTCCGCACCGCGAACCCGTAGTCGGCGAGCAGCGCGACGACGAGCAGCACGGACGTCACGGCGAGCGTCCCGGCGTCGTACCGGCGCACGGCGCCCCACCACCGGTCCACCGTCATGGTCCGATCGTCGCCCGGGCCCGGTCGGCGGTCGAGACGCGGGCCTGCCCCAGGGCGGGTGAAATGCGGCGGCCCGCCGACCTCCCGCCTCCGGCGGAGGGCGCGCGCCCTCCGGCATAGTGGGGGGAGCAGGACGCGGCCGGGACGCGCCCCGTCGCGCGGCGTCGACGAGAAGGAACGGTCATGAGCCAGGACGGCAACCAGCCAGACCCGTACGCACCGCGGCCCGAGCAGCCGGAGCGGCGGGAGCAGTCCGAGCAGCCCGGTGAGCCGGGCCAGCCGTACCCCCCGCAGCCCGAGGCCCCGCAGCACGACCCGTACCAGTCCCAGCCGGACCCGTACCAGTCCCAGCCGGACCCGTACCAGCAGGCGCCGGCGTACCCGCAGCCGGGGGTGTCGGGGGAGCAGCCGGGCCCGGTGCCGGGGTACGGCGACGCGGGGCAGCAGCATGCGCAGCAGCCTTACGGTCAGCCGCCCGCGTACCAGCAGCAGCCCTACGCGCAGCCGTACGGGCAGCAGCCGTACGCGCCGTCGGCCGGCACCGACGGCTGGGCGATCGCGGCGCTCGTGACCGGCATCCTCGGCCTGGCGATCGTGCCGATCGTGCTGGGGATCATCAGCCTGTCGCGGATCTCGCGCACGGGTCAGCAGGGCAAGGGCATGGCGATCGCCGGCATCGTGCTGGGGGCGGTGGGTGTCGTCGCGTGGATCCTGGTCGTCGTCTTCGCCGTCGCGCTGTTCTCCCAGATCGACCCGAGCGACTTCCAGACCACGTTCGACACGTCGGCGGCGCTGCTGCGCGCTCGGTAGCCGCCGCGGGTCGCGCCCGTGAGGCGCCCGTCGAGGGCTCGCGCTGCCGGGCCGTCCGGCCGGAGTGCGAAGGTCCTGCGTGGAGACCCGTCGGACCTGCCGCCGGGTGCCGTCGGGTGGGTAGCATCGCGGGTCGGACGGCGCCCGACCCGGCGTCTGCCCCGACGTCTGCCCCGACGCCGAAGCGACCAGGAGGACCATGAGCCACCCGCGCGGGTACGACGCCCACGACGCCCCGCCCACCCAGGCGTTCCCGCCGCGGGAGGACGGGACGCAGGTGCTTCCGGCGACGCCGTCCGCCGCGTCCGCGGAGACGAGCGTCCTGCCGCCCCAGAGCGCCGACCGCACCCAGGTGTTCGCGCCGCAGGGTGGGGACGCGACGCAGGTGTTCGCGCCGCAGGGCGGGGACCGGACGCAGGTGTTCGCGCCGCAGGGTGGGGACGCGACGCAGGTGTTCGCGCCGCAGACCGCGGGCACGACCCCGCCGCCCGCGCCCCCGCTGCGGACGGCGTCGTCCCGGCCTGTCGGCTCTCGGCCGGCACCCGTGGCCGCTGCGCCGTCGCCCGCCGCGGCCCCGCGGCAGGCGGCCGCGCCGGCCCCGGCCTCGCCGTGGGGGGCGGCGCCTGCCCAGGCTCCGGCCGCGGCCCGCGCGGCCGCGCCGGCTCCCGCACCAGCAGGCGTCCCCGGCCACGGCGCACCCCAGCGTCGTGGCGGAACCGAGCCGACGGCGGTGGCGGCGCTGATCACCGGGATCTTCGGGTTCGTCGTGCCCCTGCTGGGCGTCCTGGCGATCGTCCTCGGCGGCGTCGGCATGGACCGCACGCGCCGCCGCGGCACGGGCGGCCGCGGCATGGCGGTCACGGGCGTGACGTTCGGGTCGATCCAGGTCGTGGTGACGGCTGTCCTGGTGGTGGTGGGCCTGATGCTGTGGAACACGTACGGCGACGACATCGAGCAGGCCCTGGCGCAGGCCGAGGACGTCACCCAGACCGACCTGTCCATCCCGGACCTGCTGCTCGGCGGGCTGTCGAGCGGCATGTCCTTCGACGACCTCCGGGAGCTCGCGGGCACCGTCGGTGACACCGACCGGCTGCAGGAGCTGGGCGGCCAGTGCCAGGCGGGCGACCCGACGTCGTGCGAGGACCTCCTGGACAGCCTCCCCGACGGCATCCGCGACCAGCTCCCCGAGGAGCTCCGCAGCCAGCTCCCGGGCAGCTGACCCACCCCGCCGAACAGGTGGTTGTTCACGTTCTGAGCGCTCAGAACGTGAAC